>NZ_LUKH01000023.1:0-92624 GCF_001593695.1 Leisingera sp. F5
GGTGGGTTTGCGTCCGTTCGGGGCGCGGGCTGTCAGGATGAACCGTTCAAAAAACGCCCATTCCTCGTCCGACATCAAGTCTCGTGCCAAGCTGGTCTCCATCGCAGATACCAGATTGAATCATGCCTGCAGCCCCATGTGAATCCCTTTTGTCAACACGACCTAGTGATAGGGGACGTCCGGACTTCATCCGATTTGTGCCACGTATGTAACTGCCCCATGCGAAAGAGGTAATCTCAGAGCTGATCTTGGCGCCTCACCGGGTGCTGACATGTGCCCGGCCTCTGATGCAGCGTCATACATGCCGCGGGCCCGTATGGTGTTCGAAGGTCAGGTCCAGATCAAAGCCGCGTGCTCGTAGGCACTCTGTTGCACACTGGTTTTCCCGATCCTGTCTCACGACTGTTGCGTCAAACTGCTCCTTGCCCTCTTCCGCACCGACGTCCTCGCGATCTACGGCTGACTTATGCCGCCGCATTCGGAGACTGGTAGACACCGCCCCGGGCCATCAAGGCCCAGACGAGATGCAGTTCAGGCAGCCGTAGATGAAGAGCTTGAGCAGCACAGCCGGATGAGACCCCGGCCGCCCGGTTCGTGCTGGAGGGGGCGGCTGAAACCCAGCGCGGCCAGATCGAGGTCCTCGACAATGAGACCGGCCGCACGGACCGGATGATCCTCGCGGATCCAGCCTTCAAGCCGTTCCGGAAACAGTGTTGTCTGATCCCGGTTCACGCCCTCGATAAAGCCTGCCGTGATTGCCTCCCGCGCCCGTCTGGAAATTACCATGCCAGGCAGGGAGTTTCCGCACAGCCTCAGCCGTTAAAGGTTCTGGCAGGAAGGTCGCATTGCCGACAGCCGCGCGTGTGCCTTCGGACGCGGGGGGAGGGCTTTCAAATTCGCGCCCGGCCGGACTGCTCACTGCGGCTGCAGCGGCGTCATTTCCCTTCAGGCAGGCAGCACAAAGGCCTGATTTTGGGCGGAGGATCGCACGGTCATGCTCCCGTTCCACAAGCCGGGCGGGTGACGGCACTGCAAAATACGCAATGTCCCAAGCCGGGCTGGGGTGCTTCCAGCGCAGCCCGGCATCCCTTGTTAACAAGATACTCTTTACATCGAAGTGGCTCTGGAACCGGAGCATAACCGTGCGTTAACGATACCTTAACTTCGTCGGCCCATCCATTCAGGTTTTCCTGACCTTAGGTAAACCTGTGCGGGGTCGCGGCAATTCGGCCATTGACGCGCCGTTGCGGCGGGAACAGTCTCGGCGCATGACCACAGCCCTGAATATCTCCCGCATTCCCCGTCCCTTTGATCCCGGCCTCGGCGCCGAGGCGCGCAGCCTGGTGCCGGAACTGTCCGGCGCGTTTGCGGAACTGGTGGCAGGCGCCTGCGGTTCCAGCCCGTATCTTAAGGAGCTGACAGCGCGCGAGGCCGGCTGGCTGCCGCAGGCGCTGCAGAATCCTGACGCCGCGCTGGCGGGGGTCTTTGCAGACTGCCGGGCGCTCGAAGGCAACGGGTTGAAACCGGGCCTGCGCCAGGCAAAACGGCGGCTGGCGCTGCTGACCGCGCTTTGCGACCTCAGCGGCGGCTGGAGCCTGGAACAGGTAACCGGGGCGCTGACGGACTTCGGGGCGCTTTGTGCGGATGTGGCCATCAAGGCGGAAATCGCCACGCTGATCCGCCGCAAGAAACTGCCGGGCCTGACTGAGGATGATGTGGAAACCGCAGGCGGGCTTTCCATTCTGGCGATGGGCAAGATGGGCGCGTATGAGCTGAACTACAGCTCCGATATCGACCTGATCTGCCTGTTCGATGAAACCCGGTTCGACCCGGATGACTTCTTTGAGGCGCGCCAGGGCATGGTGCGCGCAACCAAGAACATGTGCGCAGCCCTCAGCGACCGCACCGGTGACGGTTATGTGTTCCGCACCGACCTGCGGCTGCGCCCGGACCCGGCAGTCACTCCGGTCTGCCTGGCGATGGAAGCGGCAGAGCGCTACTACGAAAGCCTGGGCCGCACCTGGGAACGCGCCGCCTATATCAAGGCGCGCGCCTGTGCCGGCGACACCGCCGCGGGGGAGCGGTTCCTGAACACCCTGCGGCCCTTCATCTGGCGGCGGCACCTGGACTTTGCTGCCATCCAGGACGCCCATGACATCCGCCTGCGCATCCGCGAGAACAAGGGCACCGGCGGCGCCCTGCATGTGCCGGGCCACGACATGAAGCTGGGCCGCGGCGGCATCCGCGAGATCGAGTTCTTCACCCAGACCCGCCAGCTGATCGCCGGCGGGCGCGACGAGAGCCTGCGCCTGCGCGGCACCGTCGAAGGGCTGGCGGCACTTGCGGACAAGGGCTGGGTGCCGCCGGGCACCGCGGAAACTCTGTCGGCCCATTACCGCGCCCACCGCGAGGTTGAGCACCGCATTCAGATGGTGCATGACGCGCAGACCCACCAGATGCCCAAATCCGAGGACGGCATTGCCCGTATCGCCTGCCTGATGGACCGCGATCCGGCGGAGCTGACGGCACAAATCAGGGACCGGCTGACCGAAGTGCATGAGCTGACCGAGGGATTCTTTTCTCCCGGCGGCACGCCAGCCGCAGCTGACACCGCAGAGGACACCACCAAGCTGGATGGCGCCATCATCGCCCGCTGGCCGACCTATCCGGCGCTGCGTTCCTCCCGCGGGGCGCGGATCTTCGAACGGCTGAAACCTGAACTGCTGTCGCGCGTGGCAAAAACTGCCAAACCGGCCGAAACCCTGGTGGCGCTGGACGGTTTTCTGGCCGGGCTGCCAGCCGGGGTGCAGCTGTTCTCGCTGTTTGGCGCCAACCCGCAGCTGATTGATCTGCTGGTGGATATTGCCGGCACTTCGCGGGAACTGGCCAGTTTCCTGTCCCGTAATTCCGGCGTGTTTGATGCGGTGATCGGCGGCTCCTTCTTTGATCCCTGGCCAGGGGTCGAGCAGCTGCGGGCGGAACTGAAAAACCGGCTGGCACAGGAAAGCGATTACGAGGCCCGGCTGGATGCCACCCGCCGCTGGTGCAAGGAATGGCACTTCCGCATTGGCGTGCATCACCTACGCGGGCTGATCGACGGCCATCAGGCCGGGGTCCAATACGCCGAATTGGCCGAGGTTGTGATTGCCGGCATCGCACCGGAGGTGGTGGCGCAGTTTTCCCGCAAACACGGCCCCCCGCCGGGGCGCGGCGCGGCGGTTCTGGCAATGGGATCGCTGGGGGCAGGCCAGATCAACTCTCAGTCCGACCTTGATATGATCGTGATCTACGATCCGGGCGATGCGGATATGTCCGAGGGCAAGCGCCCGCTGGCCGCACGGCCCTATTTCGCCCGGCTGACCCAGGCCTTTGTCACCGCGCTGTCGGCCCCGATGGCCCAGGGCAAGCTCTATGAAGTCGACATGCGCCTGCGGCCTTCGGGCAACCAGGGGCCGGTGGCGGTCAGCCTGGCAGGTTTTACCAATTACCAGCAGAACGAAGCCTGGGTGTGGGAGCATCTGGCGCTGACCCGGGCCCGCACGGTTGCGGGCGGCGCCAGCCTGACGGCGGATATCGAAACCTTCCGCGCGGCTTTCCTGGCAAAGCCGCGGAACCTGGCCAAGGTGCTGCAGGAGGTGTCCGGAATGCGCGTGCGGCTGGCCGCCGCCAAAGCGCCGTCGGGCCTTTGGGATGCCAAAAACGGCGCCGGGCGGATGATGGATGTCGAACTGCTGTCACAGGCCGGGGCGCTCACCTCCGACTCGGTGGCGCGCGATGTGGCCTCCGGCCTGCAGGGCGCTGTCGCTGCCGGATGGCTGAATGACGCGGATGCAGAATACCTGACCGCCAGTTACCGGCTATTCTGGTCGGTGCAAAGTGCCGCGCGGCTGCTTTCCGGCAAGGCCATCGAGGCCGAGACGATCGGGGAGGGCGGTGCGCAGTTCCTCTGCCGCACCACCGGATACGCCCGGCTGGATGCGCTGGAGCAGGAGCTGCAGACCCGATACACACGCTGTGCGGCGCTGATTGCAGAGGCCTTGGAAAGGGGACAGGCGGATGAAGGGCAGCACTGAACAGGACCCGCGCGGTCTGATCTACGAATCCTATCGGATCGACGGCATCACGGACGCGCAATGCCGCAGCATTTTCTTTGACTGGGCCTTGGGCATGGATGCGGCCCGCGACAGCCGGGAAGACATCGGCGCGCTGCTGGTCATGTACGGCAATGCCAATCCGGACCACCCGATGACCGCAGTGCTGCGCGACGGGCTGGAAGGCAGCGCCACACCGCGCCGCCGCGGCGGCTGGCGCTCGCGCGAGCGGTGAGGACAGCATCTATGCGGGCCGGGACAATCGTTGCCCGGCCATAAACATTCGTTAATTTTTCGCTAAATTGGACTTAATTTGTCCCAATTCTGCCCTGATTGACCCGCATCTTGCCCTTGAACCCGCCTGCCGGACCCTGACCCGGAAGCGGCTTGAAATGGTAAGGAGCAGAGTCATGAACATCTTCCGCAGCCTCGCATTCGTCTCCCTCGGGCTGATGGTTTCCGCCTGCGCCTCGGTGGACGTGCCATCGCGTAACCTGCCGTTCGAGCCGGTGCCGGACGCAGCGGTGAGCGTGCCCGACGGCTATGAAACCCTGCCGCAGGTGGATCCGGTACCGGCCCTGCGGATCAGCAGCGTCACCGTCGATGTGCCGCGCAGCCTCTCCGTTTCCGAAGCCAACAGCTATCTGCCCAAAGGCGATATTGTCTGGCGCGAGGACCCTTACGGCGACCGCCACGCCCAGGTGCAAAAAATCGTTCAGCGCGCCATGGAGGCCGGCAGCACCGGCATGGGTGGCGCGATCGAGGCCGATCTTCATATCGAACTGCAGCGATTTCACGCCCTGACCCAAAAGGCCCGCTACACCACCGGGGGCATTCATGCGATTACCTTCAAGATGCGCCTCACCGATCCGGCCACCGGCGCCCTGCTGCGCCCGGAAAAAACCGTTGAGGCCGACCTCAAGGCCTTTGGCGGCGCCCGCGCCCTGGAGGCCATGTCGCGCGGCCAGACCCAGAAAGTGCGCATCACCGGCCATCTGGCCAATGTAGTCCGCCAGGAGCTGACCAAGCCCGGCAGCTACCAGAACCCGCGTCTGGGACTGCTGCAGGCACTGCAGTAAAGCCAAGGCGCAGCGGCGAAGTTCTGCGGGAAGGGGCCATGCGGCCCCTTTTCCTGTTCCGGGCTTAAGGCTAAGAGGAACCCATGACAGCCTCCTCAGATGCGCTTCAGCGCCCCCGCGTGAAAATGAAACCCAAATCCAACGCCCGCGCCATCCGGCACGGGTTTCCCTGGGTTTATGCCAATGAACTGGTGACCGACCGCCGCACCCGCAATCTGGCGCCCGGCACCCTGGCGGTGCTGGAAGACGAGGCGCAGCGCCCGCTGGGCCTGGTCTCGGTGAACCCCGACAGCAAGATCATTGCCCGGATGCTTGACCGCGACCCGGAAGCGGTGATTGATCAGGCCTGGTTCGCCGCCCGCCTGTCCCGTGCGCTGGACATGCGCGAACGCTTGTATGACGCGCCCTTCTACCGGCTGGTCCATGCCGAATCCGACGGCCTGCCCGGCGTGATCATCGACCGTTTCGGCGCGGTCTGCGTGGTGCAGCCCAACGCTGCCTGGGCCGAGATGCATCTGGACGCGCTCACCGCCGCCCTGGCAGAGGTGACCGGCGCAGAGGTGATCCTGAAAAACGCCGCTGGCCGCACCCGCGCCCTGGAAGGGCTGGACGATCAGAACCAGACCTTGCTGGGCGAAACGCCCGCCGCACCTGTGCCGGTGCAGATGAACGGCGCCACCTATATGGCCGACCTCACCGGCGGCCAGAAAACCGGGTTGTTCTTCGACCAGCGCGAAAATCATGCCTTCGCCGCCCGCGTCACCGGGCCGGGCGCCAAGGTGCTGGATGTGTTCTCCCACGTCGGCGGTTTTGGCCTCGCCATGCTCGCAGGCGGGGCAGGGCACGCCACCTGCGTTGACGGCTCTGCCGCCGCACTCGAGCTGGCGGCCCAGGGCGCCGAAGCCAGCGGCCACAAGGAGCGGTTCACCGCCCGCCAGGGCGATGCGTTCGACGTGCTGGAGGCGCTGCAGGAGGAAGGCGAAAGCTTCGATGCGGTGATCTGCGACCCGCCCGCCTTTGCGCCCTCGAAACAGGCGCTGGAGGCCGGTCTGCGGGCCTACGAGCGCATTGCCAAACTGGCCGCCCCGCTGGTGAAGCCGGGCGGCTACCTTGGACTTTGCTCCTGCTCGCACGCGGCGGATCTTGCCAAATTCCGCAATGCCTCAGCCCGCGGCATCGGCAGATCCGGCCGCCGCGGCACGCTGATCCACACCGGCTATGCCGGACCCGACCACCCGCAGCTGCCGCAGCTGGCCGAAAGCGGCTACCTTAAGGCCGTGTTCTTCCGGCTGGACTGACGGGGATGAAGCTGCTCCTGGACACTTGCGTGCTCTACCCGACGGTGATGCGGGAAATGCTGCTGGGCGCGGCCAGGCTGGGGCATTTCACCCCGCTCTGGTCCGTCCGCATCTTAGGCGAATGGGAGCGTGCAGCGCTGAAACTCGGGCCTGAAGGCGCCGCGCAGGCCAAGGCCGAGATCACCCTGATCCGCGCCAATTGGCCCAGGGCCGAAGTGCCCGCATCACCGGGCGTTGAAGCCCGCCTGTGGCTGCCCGACAGCGCCGATATCCATGTTCTGGCTGCCGCCATCACCGGCCACGCCGACGCTATTGTCACCCTCAACAACAAGGACTTCCCCCGCCACACCCTGGCCGAGGAAGGCCTGGAGCGTCTTGGCGCGGACGAACTCCTCTACCGGTTCTGGCTGCAGGACAACTCCGGTATGGAGGCCCTCGGCGCCCAGGTGCTGGGTGAGGCCAACCGCCTCTCCGGCGGCAGCTGGGAGATCCGCCCGTTGCTGAAGAAAGCCCGCCTGCCAAGGCTGGCCAAGGCGCTGGCCAGTTGACTTGTTTTTCATCTTTTTAGAAATACTCCGGGGAGTTTGAGGGGCAGGCCCCTCATGCCTTCAGCCATCTCAGCCCTTGGCCCATTTCGCTTCCAGCCGCTCCAGCGCGGCGATGCGTTCTTCGGTCTTGGGGTGGCTCATCAGCCAGGCCGGCGCCATTCCCGCGCGCGCCTGGGTCAGCTCCTCCAACTTGGTGAACAGGCTTTTCTGCGGCGCCAGCCCGATCCCCGCCTTGGTCAGCAAGGCAGCGGCATATTCATCCGCCTCATACTCATCGCCGCGCGACAACCGTGCTGCGATCAGCCCGGTCAGCACCCCGGCAATCCACGGACCGATAAAGGGGATGTAGCGGCCAAGGATCATCATCAGTGCCGTGCGCAGCGCGTTCTGGCCGGAGAAATCGATCATCCGTTTTTTCGCGTGCCCCAGCGCCACATGGCCCAGCTCATGGGCAATCACCGATGCCATTTCCTCGGCGCTGACCTCGCCATTCTGGTATTTGCGGTAAAATCCGCGGGTGATGAAAATCCGCCCGTCCGGGGCTGCCAGCCCGTTGACCGGATCGACCTCATAGATATGCACCGGGATGCGGGCCACATTCAGCGCCGCCGCCAGCCGGTCGGTCAGCCCTTTCAGCCGCGCATCCGCCAGTTCGGTCGAACGCTGGTCCAGCTCACGGTGGGTGCGCCAGATCGAAATCCGGTACATCACAAGGCTATAGGCGACGGCCAGCAGAATGGGCAAAAGGCGCAGCATGCTTCAGATATGGGGGCTGACCCTGCCAGGCTCAAGCGGTTTCTGCATGATCCGGCGCCGCCCATCCGCTCTCCTGCGGCAGCCCGTCCTGGCCCGAGGGCCAGCCGCTGGCCGTGACCGCGTCCTGCAGCGCGGCATAGCAGTCCGGATCAATTCCGGATCCCGACAGCTTGTCCATGATTGCATAGGTCTCGTCCAGCGGCAGCGCTGCGCGATAGGGGCGGTCTGCGGTCAGCGCGTCAAAGATATCGGCCACCGCCAAAATCCGCATCTCCTGGCTCAGCTGCCCGGCGTCCAGACCGTAAGGGTATCCTTTGCCATCCAGCCGCTCGTGATGGGCAGCGCTCACATCCGCCAGCTCGCGGAAGGCGAAAATCCGGCTCAGCACCTGATGGCCCAGCACCGGATGCTGTTTCATCCTGGCAATTTCTGCCTCGGTCATCTTGCCCGGCTTGTCGAGAAGGGTGTTCGGGATCCCCAGCTTGCCAATGTCGTGCAGCAGTGCCCCCCGCACCATCCAGCGCCGCCGCGCCGGGGTATAGCCGAGCTGATCGCAGATCATGGCGGTATAGCGCGCAACCCGCCGGGAATGGCCGTGGGTAAAGGGGCTCTTGGCGTCGATCACCAATGAGAACGCCTCGCTGATTTCATCCAGGTAATCCTCATCCACCGGATGAATATGCCGGGCCTGCGGGGTGGCAAGCACTTCTGCTTCCAGTCCGGGATCCCGCAGGTCCGGCAAAAAGCGCGGACGGCGGATCACCGAAGTGAAGACCGGCACCAGCTCCGGATCGAACCATGTGCCCGCGCGCCGCTCCAGCTCTGCCGCGGCGGCCTCGGCCCCCTGGCCGGCGGCAAAGACATCCACCACCTGCGCCATCAGCGCAATGCGCGAAAACAGCGGGATTGCATCGCCTGTCAGGCCCAGCGGCAGGCCGCCGCCGTCCCAATGCTCATCCAGGCAGGCGATGCCTTCAGCCACAGCTTCGGAAAATCGCATCTGCCGGGCAATTGCCGCACCGCGGTTGCAGCGGGTGTCGATCAGTTCCCCGGCAATGCTGCTGTTCTTGGCCAGCACCTGTTTCAGGGTCTTCAGCCGGGTCAAGGGCGCGGCGGCGCTGGCGGTGTTGCGCCAGAGGAAGCCGAGTCCCTGGCGCAGGCCGTTCACCGTTTTGAAATTGCGCTTAAAGGAGAGGTCGTCGGTCTTGTACAGCTGGCAGATGCGGGCAGCATTGGAACTGCAGCCCAGATCCTTCATCAGCAAAGTGAAATAAAGATCGGAGCGCGCCTGAGGCGCCATCCCCAGCTCTGCTGCCACCTGCATGCCGATCCAGCAGCAGCGCAAACAATGCCCCTTGGGCTGGCCTTCGGTCATGTCCAGCGCATGGCTGAGCGCGCCAAGGAGTTCCCCCAGTTGCAAGGTTTCCTGGGGTGCACCAGAGGTAAGGTGCGAATTCGGATCTAAATTGGTCATGGGCCTTCTGCGCGAAAGATGCGGAAGGCCCATGACACCACGGGCAGGCTTAACCTGCCCTTACCCCGGCGCGGGCGGGTTGGGGAAACTGCGCCGGAATTTAGTAAAACTGCCGGAACATGTGCCGCGCCGGAGCGTGGATCAGTTCATGCCCAGCTTGCCGGGAAACTCAATGTTGATCTCCAGGCTCGACAGCTCGTCGCCGCGCTCCATGCGGATGTCGATCGCCTCGTCGCCGATCTGCATATGGCGGCGGATCACTTCCAGGATGTCGCGCTGCAATTGCGGCAGGCAGTCGGGGCGGACACCGCCGCTGCTGCTGCGCTCATGCGCCAGCAGGATCTGCAGCCGTTCCTTGGCGGTGCTGGCAGAGGCTTTGCGGGGGCGGAGGGAAAAACCGAACATGCCTTACACCGCCCGTCCGAACAAACGCTGCAGCAGGCCGGGGCGCCGGTCGGCGGCAATCCGCATTTCGATCTGCTCACCGATCAGCCGGCCGACCGCGTCCTCATAGGCGGTGGCCGCCGCGGAAGGGTCATCCAGCACCACCGGCACGCCGAGATTGGAGGCCCGCAGCACAGCCTTGCTTTCAGGAATGATCCCCAAGAGCGGCTCTGCCAGAACCTCCAGCACATCCTCCACCGTCATCATTTCACCGCTGTTGATGCGTGACTTGTCGTGACGGGTAATCAGCACATGCGCCTTGACCGGCTCCGCCCCGGCCTTGCCTGCCCGGTCGGTGATGCTGTTCAACAGGCCAAGCACCCGGTCGCTGTCGCGCACCGAGGAAACTTCGGGGTTGGTCACCACAATCGCCTCATCGGCAAAATGCATCGCCATCTGGGCGCCGCGCTCAATGCCCGCAGGGCTGTCGCAGATGATATAGTCGAACTCCTGACGCAGCTCTTCCAGCACCTTCTGGACGCCATCCTTGGTGAGCGCGTCCTTGTCGCGGGTCTGCGAGGTCGGCAGCACCGACAGCGTCTCCAGCCGCCGGTCGCGGATCAGCGCCTGCTTCAGCTTGGCATCGCCCTGAATGACGTTGATAAAGTCGAACACCACCCGGCGCTCGCAGCCCATGATCATGTCCAGGTTGCGCAATCCGACGTCGAAATCGATCACCACCGTCTTGTGGCCGCGCCGCGCCAGCTCGGCGCCGACGGCAGCGGATGTGGTGGTCTTGCCAACGCCGCCCTTGCCCGAGGTGACCACAATCACCTTGCCCAGCGGCTCTTCCAGTTTCAGGTCCTTGCTCATCGTTCCGCCTTCCTTATCCCTGTGCTCATCCCAGGGTCTCCACACAGAGCCGCCCGTCCTGCAGGAACACCTGCACCGGATGGTTCAACAGCTCCGGCTCCAAATTTTCGCTTGTCCGGTACAGCCCGGCGACAGCCAGCAGCTCGGCGTCCAGGCTGTGGCAAAAGATCCGCGCATCCTCGTCACCCTCGGCACCTGCCATGGCGCGGCCCCGCAGACGGCCATAGACATGGATGCTGCCGCGCGCAATCAGCTCGGCGCCGGAACTGACCGGCCCGACCACCACCAGATCGCCGCCTTCGGCCACCACCGTCTGGCCGGAGCGCACCGGCCGGGTGATCAGCCGGTTCTGCGGGGGGCGCAATTTCTTGGGCAATTCCCGGCGGGTACCGGGCCGGGCCGGGCCGTCGGTATTCAGCGGCGCATCCTTGCCGCTGGCGATGGTGATCAGTCCGGCGTCTTCGGCGGCGGCCACCTGCGAGGGCGAGGCGTTTTGCACCCCGAACACCGCCAGGCCGCGGCTGCGCAGGCTGTCGGTCAGCGCCCGCAGCTCAGCCGGGCGGGTCAGTCCAGGCGCCTGGGCCAGATCCAGGATCAGCGGCGCGCCGTCAAAGAAATGCGGACTCCAGCGCAGCTGCGTGTCCAGCGCGGTGTAAAACGCCTGATCCAGCGGCCCGTCTTCAGGGCGCAGCGCAACGGCGGTGAAATACCGCCCGCGGATCTGGAATGGCTTTATGGCAGCGGCGGGGGCGCCGCCACGAGGGGGGATGTCTTGATGCGGCACGCTCACGCGAGGCTCCTGCTCGGGGATTGCGGCCTTTTGTTTTGCCGCTTCTTCTTTTCCTTACGGATAGCGGCTGCGGGGCGGCCCGTTCAACCGGCGTAAGCCCGCCTCGGCGGACATGCGCCGGATGCCGATCCCGGCGGCGGAATTCCGCGGGAAGACTGCCTAGGGTTGCGCAAAAAAGAATTGCTGTCCGCGCCAGCGGGGCAAGCTGCTGCGGTTCCGGCCTTCCCGAGGACACAAGAAGCCCGGCCGACGCCTTGCCTGGCCGCCCGCCGGAACCAGCGGCGGCGGCGCAGCGCTGCGGGGCGCGATGAACAGTACTGTCAGATGCATCAGACCCTTGCGCAGATCGTCCTGGATCAGGACCGGGCCGGTTACGGAGGTGTTGCTGCGTTTTCAGCCACAGCCCCATGCGCGGCAATGCGCGCAATCCACAGTGCCGGAGTGACCACGCACCGGCCGCAGCCTCTGCGGCGTATTTGCCATGGTGCCCTCCGGCTTGGCGTGGTTTGAATGGGCTGGCAGGTTGCACTTTTTGATCGGTGCTGTTGATTTTATTAAGAAATTGGAGAATTGCGATGCAGTGGACTTTTCTTGCGGCGTCAGCGCTGGCGGCCCTGTGGATGGGCGTTCATGCCTTCATCGGCGGCCGGGAATGCGCGGTGCCGCTGGCACAGGACCGGCAGCTGCCGGATGTGGTGCGCGAAACTACCCTGTTCTGCTGGCATCTGGTAACCGGGTATCTGGGCCTGATGGCTCTGTTCCTGTTTCTCGGCGCCCGCGGCTCGGTTGAGATGGCACTGGCGGGAACCGTCATGGCTGCGGTCACTGCAGGGATTGGCATTGTGATGCCGCCGCTGCGCCGCGCGGGCTATGGCCTTTTGCCGCAGGGCTGGCTTTTTGTGCCGGTTGCGGCATTGGGCAGCTGGGGGCTTTGGGGCGTCTAGAGGCGCGGCTCCCGCCCGCCTGGCCTGCATTGAAAATGCCTGCCTGCCGGTTGGGTCCAGCGCCGGACCAAGGGTCCGGCGCGCATCCTGCCATGGCAGGATGCCATGCCCAAGTCTGACAAGGGGGCTGGCGCCAGCCGGCACACCTGCAGGCGCGGGAGAGCTGCCGTTGTCCAACGCCGCCCCGGTTTTCAGTTGAAAGGTCTAGCGCGACAGCTCGCGCATGCCGCGCTCCAGGCCGTCCAGGGTCATCGGCACCATCCGGTCCTCGAAAATCTCGCGGATCATGCCGATTGAATGGGTGTAATCCCAGTACTTCTCCGGCACCGGGTTAATCCAGAGGGTCGAGGCCCACTGCTCCCGCGCGCGTTGCAGCCAGACCTGGCCCGCTTCCTCGTTCCAATGCTCGTTGGCGCCGCCGGCATAGGCGATCTCGTAAGGCGACATTGAGGCATCGCCCACGAAGATGCATTTGTAGTCCGGCCCGTAAGTACGGAGCACTTCATGGGTCGGAATCTTCTCGCCCCAGCGCCGCCGGTTGTCGCGCCACACGCCTTCATACAGGCAATTGTGGAAATAGTAATATTCCAGATGCTTGAATTCGGTCCGCGCGGCTGAGAACAGCTCTTCCACCACCTTGATATGCGGATCCATCGAGCCGCCGACATCCAGGAACAGCAAGACCTTCACCGCATTGTGCCGTTCGGGGCGGGTCTTCACGTCCAGATAGCCGTGCTCGGCGGTGGAGCGGATGGTATTGTCCAGGTCCAGTTCCTCATGGGCGCCTTGGCGCACCCAGCGGCGCAGCCGTTTCAGCGCCACCTTGATGTTGCGGGTGCCAAGCTCGACATCGCCATCCAGGTTCTTGAACTCGCGCTTGTCCCAGACCTTGACCGCGCGCTGGTGGCGGCTGCCCGATTGGCCGATACGCACGCCCTCGGGGTTATAGCCATAAGCGCCAAAGGGCGAAGTGCCGGCGGTGCCGATCCACTTGTTGCCGCCCTGATGGCGGCCTTGCTGCTCCTTCAGCCGTTCTTTCAGCGTCTCCATCAGCTTCTCAAAGCCGCCAAGCGCCTCGATTTCGGCCTTCTCCTCTGCGCTCAGATGCTTTTCAGCCATCTTGCGCAGCCAGTCTTCGGGAATGTCCACGGCCTCCATCACGGCCTCGGCCGGGATCGCCTCCAGGCCTTTGAATGTGGCGGCAAAGGCGCGGTCGAATTTGTCGATGTTGCGCTCGTCCTTCACCATCGCCGCGCGGGCGAGGAAATAGAATGCCTCGATATCGTAGGTCGCCAGCCCCGCCTTCATGCCTTCAAGAAAGGTCAGGTATTCACGCAAAGACACCGGAATCGCCGCCTTGCGCAGGTTTTCAAAGAAGGGCTGGAACATGGCAGGGCCTTTGCTGAGCAGTTACGCCAGCACCCGGTGGGTCAGGATGGTTGCCAGCAGGCCAAGCATACCAAATACGATGGCATAGACAGCCCCGTATTGCAGCATGTCCAGGGTATTGCCGCCACGTTTGCGGGCCTTCATTGCGCCAATCAGGGCGCCCAGCAGCAAGCCGGCAATTACGATCATGGTCTTATCCGTCTGTTGTCTCGTGTTGCAGGATCAGGGTGCCGAAGGACGCAGCGCGGCAATTTCTTCCAGCCGGGCCTCGACCACCCAATCCGGGCCAAACCCGTAGCGCGCCCATCCCAGGCTGTCCAGCCTGACCCGGCGCGCTTCCACTGGGCGGCCCTGCAGCTCCAGTGCTTCGGCCTGCAGCATCAGCAGGGTTGACAGAAGGGCTGCGTTCTCATGCTGTGCTGCGGCGGCCACTGCGGGTGTCAGACGCGCCAGTGCGGCGCCCCCGTTGCCGGCGGCAATCTCATAGGCTGCCAGCTGCACCGCCAGCTTAGCCTGGTGCATGCGGGTGCCGGGTTGGCTCTGCAGGTAGGTCTGCGCGGTCAGGAAATGCTGCAATGCCAGCTCGGGTTCGCGGACATGCAGCATCCGGCCCAATGTATAGTGGCTGAGGCCCCGCCGGTGGTCCTGCCAGCCCAGATCGCGGGCGATTGCCGCGGCCTTGTTGGCGGCGCGCAGCCGGTCCCGCAGCGAGGATTGCGGCCCCAAGGCCTGCTCATAAGCTGCGACCCAGGCCCGCGGGGTTTCCGGCAGCCACTGTGCCGCAGTGCGCGCGCCGCGCGGGTTCAGCCGCGCCAGCACCGCAGGCAGCCGCGCCGCCACCTCGGCCCGGCTCATGCCGGTGCGCAGCTCAGGCGCGTAAGTGGCGCGCAGGATCAGCATGTCGAACCCGGTCAGCACGGCGTGGATATTGTCGTCATTGAAGATCGAATCCGGCAGCCGGTAGAGATCATTCAGCGGCCCGACTGCCTGCGCCAGCTCCTCGTGCAGGCAATCGCGGACTTCCTGCGGACTGACGTCATTGGGGATGAACACCGCCAGCTTCTCGCGGCTGCGCAGCAGCGACCAATTGGTGCGCGGGCTGCGCCGGTTGCGGCGGTATTCCCGCAGCGACGAGACATTGGGCACCACGAAACAGGCGGCCTTGGGCAAGGCCCGCCGGATCTCGGCGCGGGAAACCGACTGGATGGTTATATTGGCTTCGCCGCCGGACATCCGGCGGACCGGGACCCCGGCCTCGGTCCGCAGCCGGGCTAGCAGCGCGCTCAGATCGCGGTTGAAGCCCGGTGCGGGAGAGCCGGTCACCCGCAGGGTGATTGGGGTCTCGAACCGGGTGAACTGGGGCAGGGTGCTGCCGCCTTCCAGCCGGAAATGCAGATCCAGAAAATCCCGCGCAATATCGGCGTTGGAGCGCTGCGGCGGCTGCGGGCGGCTGGCGGTGAATACCTTGACAGGCGGCAGCGCAACCGGTGCGGCTGCGGCGCGGGTCGGCGCTGTGACCTGCCTGTCGGGAGCGGAACAGGCGGCCAGCGCAGCCACTGCAAGCCCGGCTGCCGCCCCCCGAAGCACGCGCAAGCCGGCAGGCCTGCGGGGCGGGTGTTGGACAGAGATGTGTGAAACCGGGGCAGCGTCAGCGGGCACTCGGGGCGTCTCCTATCGGCCCGGGCTATGGTGCCCGGCTCTGTTTCCTCTGATAGGGGAATGCGGCAGCAATTTGAAGCGAAACAGGCAGGCGCCGGGCAAAGCGCCTGCCAGTGTGCTGTCAGCGCCGCCCGCGTGCCATGAAGGCCAGCCGTTCGAACAGATGCACGTCCTGCTCGTTCTTCAACAGCGCCCCATGCAGTTTGGGCAGCGCATCGGCGCCGTCACGGGCAATGTCCTCGGGCGTCAGATCCTCGGCCAGCAGCAGCTTCAGCCAGTCGATCACTTCGGAGGTCGACGGCTTTTTCTTCAAGCCTTGCGTCTCGCGGATCTCATAGAACTGGGTCAGCGCGGCGGTCAGCAGGCTGTCCTTGATGCCGGGATGATGCACCTCGACGATCTTTTTCATCGTCTCCGCATCGGGAAAGCGGATGTAGTGGAAAAAACAGCGCCGCAAAAAGGCGTCGGGCAGTTCTTTTTCATTGTTGGAGGTGATGATCATGATCGGGCGGTGCAGCGCCTTGACCATCTCGCCGGTCTCGTAGACGTGGAATTCCATCTTATCGAGTTCCTGCAGCAGGTCATTGGGGAACTCGATATCGGCCTTGTCGATCTCATCGATCAGCAGCACAACTTTTTCGCCGGCTTCAAAGGCTTCCCACAGCTTGCCCTTTTTGATGTAGTTCTTCACATCATTCACACGCGCGTCGCCCAGTTGGCTGTCGCGCAGGCGGCTGACGGCATCATATTCATACAGGCCCTGCTGGGCGCGGGTGGTGGACTTCACGTTCCACTCGATCATCCGCAGCCCCAGAGCCCCGGCCACCTGCTTGGCCAGTTCGGTTTTGCCGGTGCCCGGCTCGCCCTTGACCAGCAGCGGACGCTCCAGCGTCACTGCCGCATTGACCGCAACTTTCAAGTCATCTGTTGCGACATATTCTTTAGTGCCCTGAAATTGCATATCTTTCCTGTTCCAGTCATGATCGGTGCCGCGGCGCCAAGTTGTTATCACGGTTTTAACCAAACGGCGCCACTATTGTGTAGTGACATTCCCTTCCGATGGGGATAAACGCTGCGGCAGAGGGGGAGCCAAAATGTTCAGGTGCAAATTATGACCAGCATTATGGGCCAGACCGAAGGAGCCGAAATGAAGCAAGAAGTGTTTCTGCCGGACGACTATCGACCGGCTGAAGATGAGCCGTTCATGAACGACCGGCAGCTTGAGTATTTCCGACGTAAACTATTGGAATGGAAGCAGGAGCTGCTGGCAGGCAGCCGTGACACCATCGAAGGGCTGCAGGACAACACCCGCAATATCCCGGATGTCGCCGACCGTGCCAGCGAAGAGACCGACCGCGCGCTGGAATTGCGCACCCGTGACCGTCAGCGCAAGCTGGTCGCCAAGATTGACTCGGCGTTGCGCCGTATTGACGAGGGTGAATTCGGCTATTGCGAAGTGACCGGCGATCAGATCTCGCTGAAGCGGCTGGATGCACGTCCGATCGCAACCATGAGCCTTGAGGCCCAGGAACGCCACGAGCGCCGCGAAAAAGTCCACCGCGACGATTAACCGCCAGCTTTGGCAGTGAAAACGCGCGAATTCATGGCGCCGGGGCCTTTTGCTCCGGCGTTTTTTGTTTCATTGGGTGCAGGCGGAGAATCTGCGGGAGCCCATGGAACTCAAAGGCCTGAAAATAACCGTCATCGGCGCCGGGATCGGCGGCTTGACCGCAGCACTGGCGCTGCGCCGTTTTGGCGCATCCGTGACCGTGCTGGAGCAGGCCGAGGCAATCTCCGAGGTGGGGGCAGGCCTGCAGATCACCCCCAACGGCGTGGCTGTTCTGAAGGCGCTGGGGCTGGCTGATGATCTGGCCTGGTGCTCGCAACGCGCCCGCGCCGTGGTGCTGCGCAGCCACCGGCGCGGAGATCAGGTGCTGCGGCTGGACCTGGATGAACACGCTGCGGGCCTGCGCTATTACTTTGTGCACCGCTCCGACCTGGTCGGCATTCTGGCCGGGGCCGCCCGCCGCGAGGGGGTGCAGGTGCGGCTGTTGCAACGGGCGGACCGGGTCGAGCCCGGGCCGCAGCCTGTCGTCCACCTCAGCAATGGCGCGCAATGCGGCGGCGATCTGGTGGTGGGCGCTGATGGGCTGCACTCGAAAACCCGGGTGGCGCTGAACGGCGCACGCACACCGTTCTTCACCGGCCAAGTGGCCTGGCGCGCCACCGTGCCCAACCATCTGAACCTGCCCGCCGAGGCGCAGGTGTTCATGGGGCCGGGACGGCATCTGGTGGCTTATCCGTTGCGCGACGGCAGCCTGATGAATCTGGTTGCGGTGCAGGAACGCCGCGCCTGGGCCGACGAAGGCTGGCATTTCCAGGACGACCCGGCCAATCTGCGCGCTGCCTTCGCGGGCTTTGGCGGCAATGCGGGGGCACTGCTGGAGGCGGTGGAGGATGTATTGCTGTGGGGGCTGTTCCGTCATCCGGTTGCGGCCAGCTGGCACGGCGAAAACACCGCGATCCTGGGCGATGCGGCGCATCCGACGCTGCCGTTCATGGCCCAGGGCGCCAATCTGGCGCTGGAGGATGCCTGGGTGCTGGCCCGCTCCCTGCAGGAGGCGCCGGATATGGCGCGCGGTCTGGCCCTGTACCAGTCCCGCCGCCGCGCGCGCGCAGAGAAGGTGGTGCAGGCCGCCAGCAAGAACGCCTGGAAATACCATCTGCGCGCACCGCTCAGCTGGCCGGCGCATCAGGTGCTGAAGCTGGGCGGCCGTTTTGCCCCGGACAGGATGGTCAGCCAGTTCGACTGGATCTACCGTCACGACGTCACCGCCTGAGGCCGGGCAAGCGGGCGGCTCCCGCCCCTTTCGGGTTCATCTGAAATGAACCCGAAAGCGTTGGGCCGGGCGCCGCGCTGATGCGCGGCGCGGGTGGCGCTCAGATGTCCAGATCCACCCAGACCGGCACGTGGTCCGAGGGTTTTTCGCGCCCGCGCACATCCTTGTCGATCTGGCAGTCGCGCAGCAGATCGGCAGCCTGCGGGGTCAGCAGGAAATGGTCGATACGGATGCCGTCGTCGCGGTTCCACGCACCAGCCTGATAGTCCCAGAAGGAATAATGCCCCGGGCCCTGGTGCCGTGCCCTGAACGCCTCGGTAAACCCGAGGTTGACGATCCGCTGAAACGCCGCGCGGCTTTCCGGCCGGTGCAGCGCGTCTTCCAGCCAGGCCTCGGGCCGTTTGGCGTCTTCGGCCTGCGGGATGATGTTGTAATCGCCCGCCATCAGGGCGGGCATCTCCTCCGCCAGCAATGCTTCGGCGCGCGCCTTCAGGCGCTCCATCCAGGCAAGTTTATAGGCGTATTTGCCGCCCGCCACCGGGCTGCCGTCCGCCTCCAGCTCCACCGGGTTGCCATTGGGAAGATAAAGGCCGCAGATGCGGATCGCCTGCTTGCCGACCACCGTCGCCTCGATCCAGCGCGCCTGTTCGTCGCTGTCATCGCCGGGCAGGCCGCGGCGCACATCCTCCAGCGGCAGCTTCGACAGGATCGCCACGCCGTTAAAGCTTTTCTGGCCGTGGGTTTCGACATTATAGCCGCGCTCCTCGAAGATTTCGCGCGGAAACGCCTCATCCACCGATTTGATCTCCTGCAGCACCGCCACGTCGGGCTGCGCCTCATCCAGCCAGTCCGGCAGCGCCTGGGCCCGGGCCTTGATGCCATTGATATTGAATGTGGCGATTTTCATGGCTTGTCTCCGGAGCAGATTGCTTTATTCGAGGCCGATCTATCGCTGAATCAGCGTCGCGGGGCAAGCCCGAAGCAGGATTCGCGAATCACTAGCAGGGCAGCGAATCATGATTGTTTTGCACAGGTGAAAAGTACCCCTCAGGTTGAGTTTCTTTATTTTGCAATAATATACGTGTGAATAACGCGGTGAATAAGCTGTGGATGAATTGAAATAATTGAAATTGCGCAAAAAATAGCGAGTTGAAGTTAATGTAATCCGCGCTAGAAAATACAATGTGAAATTGCATTTTTTATTTGCGCTGCGCGGTGTCCGTGCCAGCGTTGAGGAGCCTTTTGTCCTTAACGAATGGGGTTCCAAATGACTGCTCAGCACAAATTCCAGACCATCCACGCAATCCGTAAAACCGCAGGCGCCAGCTTGTTCGAGGGCGACGGGGCAGAGATGTTCTCCTCTGGTTCGGCACCTGAATGTTCCGCGGACCTGACCGCGGATCTGACCGCGGGTGAAGGCGTTTCGTTGTTTTCTTCCGGGTCCTTGCCGCAGGCCGCGCAAAGCTGGGCTGGCGGGGCAACCGGATTGTTCTCCAGCGGCTCAGCGCCGGTGGCCTCCAGCGAAACCGCAGCCGGGGACCTGGTAGAGATGTTTTCTTCCGGCTCTGCTCCAGTTGCTCAAAGCGATGCCGCCGCAGGGGATCTGGTGCAAATGTTTTCCTCAGGTTCAGCGCCTGCAGGGCAATCAGAGGTTGCGTCCGGGGATTTGACAGAAATGTTCTCCTCCGGTTCGGCCCCCGCTGCGCAGGCCGAAACCGGTGCCGGCGATCTGACAGAGTTGTTCTCTTCCGGCTCAGCCCCGGCCGCTACGGCCAAGACGGGCGCGGGCGAGGGGACGCACTTGTTCTCTTCCGGTTCTGCCCCTGCGACCGCGGCGCGGACCAGCGCGGGCGATGCCACCCGGCTGTTCTCCTCGGGCAGCTGATCCGGACGGGGCCGGCCTCCTTCCCGGTCTCTGACCTTGGGCGGCCCCGCAACCGGGGCCGCCGATATCGCGCCGCATCTATCCGAACGAGGTTCCCATGGCCCAGATCATCCCGTTTTTCTCTCCTGCCGCCCGCCAGTCCCGGGCCTGTGCGCAAGAGGCGCTGATTGCCGGTTTCGCAACGCACCGGCGCAGCCAGGAGGACGTGTTCTGGCTCAAGGAGAACGCAGAGCTGCTGAATATTCTGGAATGCACCGGGGCGGATGTTGCCGCTGACGCCCTGCAGCCCATGCAGCAATTTTACGATGGTGCGGCGCGTCATATCAGTTTTTTCCGGCAGTATTACCGTTTTATCCTGTCGATTTGCCTGGACCTGGAGGATCTGGGTCTGCCGGGGCAGACCGGGGCGCAACTGGCAGGCTGGGTGTCAAAGCAGGGGCTGGCGCAGGCCGAGCTGTCCGATTTGCAGCGCGCCGAGGCGCGGCGGCTGCTGGCGCGGCGCGGGATAGATCTGATTGATGACGGGCTGGACGACCGGTTGCGCGGTTTCATTTCCAATCCGCAGACCTTTGCCATTCCCAACAAAAAGGCAGCTTACGAGCTGACACATATCGTTTTCTATCTCTCTGAATACGGCCGCCGCGACCCGGACCTGCCGGAGGCGGCGCTCACCAGTCTGGAATTTGCCGGTCTGGTGGCCTTTTTGGATCAGAATGCCGACCTGCTGGCAGAGATCTGCATCGCGCTGCGATTTGCGGGCCAGCAGCCGCCTGCTGCCTGGGAGGCGTGGCTTGACCGGCGGGTTTCTGCCTATATACTCGCTAAAGGAGAATTTTATGGACATCAAGATGCGTATCACGAGTATTTTGTGGTCAACTGGCTGATGCTGATGTCCGGGCGTTCGGCGTTCCGGCAGGCGGTTCCGCAAGGCGGGCTGCATGTGTCGGCACAGCAGGGAGGGAGCATTTTGAGAAGCCTGTCTGAAGCCGTTTTCGACGCCGGGGTGGCGCGGACCAGCTGGAGCGCAGTGAAAGCGCGCGCCGAGGCTGTCCTGAGCGAGGAGGAGCATGGGCTGCTCAGCGCGGCAGAAAGCAGCTGTGCAAGGTTTGCAGGATTTTTCGAAGGGTTTGCCCGGGCGGGCAGCGCGGGGGCCGCGTGATGGGCTGCACGCGCAATCAGGCCTTGGGCGGTGCACTGCTGGTGGTGGCCTATACCGGGCTGATTGCCTCGGCGGACGGGATCACCAAATTGCTGGCGGGCCAGTATGCCGCGGCGCAGCTTTATGCGCTGTCCGGCGCCATGGTGGTTGGGTTCTGCCTGCTGGCAGACCGGCTGCCGGCGCAGCGCGGCGGCTTCCGCACCCGCTGCCCGCGGGCAATGGCGCTCAGGTCTGTGGCGACGCTGATCGCTGCGGTTTGTTTCTTCTATGCCTTCCGGCTGCTGCCCTTTGCCGAGGTTTTTGTGTTTATCGGCCTGATGCCGCTGCTGGCCGGAGCCATGTCCGGAGCAGTATTGAAAGAGCCTGTGCGCCCTGCGGCCTGGATTGCGCTGGCTGCGGGATTTTGCGGCGTGCTGTTCCTGCTGCCGCATGGCAACGAGGACGCCCATGCATCCTGGGGCCACTTCGTGGCCTTCGGCGCAGTGATCGCTGGTACATTTTCCATGACGATGGCACGGTTTATCGGTCGTTATGAAAGCAATGCGCTGGCGCAGGTTTTCTATCCCAACCTGACGCTCTGCGGCGCAATGCTGTTGGCGCTGCCGTTTGTATGGGTGCCGATGCCGCTTGCTGATGTGGGGTGGGCTGCGGCTTATGCCTTTTTGCTGTTCGGCGCACGCTGGCTGCTGGTGGTGGCGTTGCGGCTCATGGCCTCTTATGCGGTGACGCCGCTGATGAATCTGCAATTCATCTGGATGGCGGTTATCGGTTCGGTCTTCTTCGGGGAGTTTCCGCCGGCCTCCACCTATATCGGCGGCACCATCGTGATTGCGTCCGGTCTGTATTTGGTCTGGGACCAGTTTGCACCTGCGATGCCGCGCCTGCGCAGTGCCGGGCGGCTGCAGACCGATCCATAGCGCCTGAACCCTGACTGTTGAGCCCTTAAAGGGCGAAGCGCCCGCCCTTTAAGCTGGGGGCGGGCGCGGCCTTGCCGGGGCAAGGCCCGGTTCATCTTCTGAGGGGGATCACATAGAAAACGACGTGCCGCAGCCGCAGCTGGAGGTGGCGTTCGGGTTCTCGATGGTGAACCGCGCGCCGATCAGTTCCTCGGTGAAATCGATCACGGCGTTTTCCAGGAACGGCAGCGAGACCTCGTCAACCACAACCTTCTCGCCCTGGCCCTCAAGCACCAGATCTTCGGGTTTCGCCTCATCCAGCGCGATCTCGTACTGAAAGCCCGAGCACCCGCCGCCTTCGACCGCGACGCGCAGCGCCTGGCCCTGATCCGCGGCGCCGATTTCGGCCAGCCGGGCAAAGGCGCGGTCGGTGACTTTCGGGGGCAGGTTCATGCGGTCTCTCCAATGCCGTGTTGCAGCTCAAGGCATTATATATGAAGGTGCAATTCAGGCGGCAAGATTTGCTGGAGAAAAGATTTAAGATGCATGCGCCTTATGCCACATCACCGGACCGCAGCCGCGGCCGGCAGGTGACCGAGGAGGAAAGCTCCTTCCGCTCTCCTTATCAGCGCGACCGCGACCGGATCATCCACGCCAGCGCGTTCCGCAGGCTGAAGCATAAAACCCAGGTTTTCGTCGAACACGAGGGCGACAATTACCGCACCCGGCTGACCCATTCGATCGAGGTCGGGCAGGTGGGCCGGACGATTGCCGGCGCGCTGGGGTTGAACCAGGAGCTGACCGAGGCGGTGGCGCTGGCGCATGATCTGGGCCACACGCCCTTTGGCCACACTGGCGAGGATGCGTTGCATGCGCTGATGGCGCCCTATGGCGGCTTTGACCATAATGCCCAGGCGATCCGCATCGTGACCTGTCTGGAGCGCCACTATGCCGGGTTCGACGGGTTGAACCTCACCTGGGAAACCCTTGAGGCGATTGCAAAACATAATGGTCCAGTGGTGGGGGAATTGCCCTGGGCACTGGCGGAATGCAACGCGGCGGTGGATCTGGAGCTGCACACCCACGCAAGCGCCGAGGCGCAGGTGGCGGCGTTGGCGGATGACATCGCCTATAACAACCACGACCTGCATGACGCGCTGCGGGCCGGGCTGTTCGGCGACGATGACCTGGCCCGGCTGCCGCTGCTGGATAAGGCGTATGGCGAGGTGGACCGGCTGTATCCGGGACTTGATCCCAACCGTCGCCGGCACGAGGCGCTGCGGCGCTTTTTCGGGGTGATGGTTGGCGATGTGATCGGCACTGCCCGGATGCTGCTGGCGGAGTCGGCTGTGCAAAGCGTCGAGGAGGTGCGGGCGCTGGACCACCCAGTGGTGCAGTTCTCGCCGGAACTCTGGGCGGGGCTGAAGGACATTCGCGCCTTCCTGTTCACCCGCATGTACCGCGCACCTTCGGTGATGGAGAAGCGCGCCAAGGTCGCCAAGGTGGTGGAGGCGCTGTTTCCCTACTTTCTGGACAACCCGCAGGACATGCCGGAGCGCTGGCACGCCGACATTGCGGCTGCACAGGGGCGCACCGCGCTGGCGCGGATTGTATCGGATTATATCGCCGGCATGACCGACCGTTTTGCCCTGCAGCAGCATGAGCGGCTGATCGGGGTGAAGGTCGAGGTCTAAGGGCTTCAGGTTTGTGTTCATTGGGGGCTGCGGTGTCTGCTGTGGTCCTTTGCTGTGTTCCGTTTTTATGTGCCGTATAACAGGCAGGGTAGAGAGGGCGGCGCCGCCACCAGGGGCGGAGGGTAGGGCCGGGACGCCCGCGCGCTCCGGGTCCAGTCAAAAGCTTCATTATTCAGACGCCCCTGCACCTTTTGCCGAGGTGGTCTTCGGGGTCCTGGTCTCCTGTGCGCGCGGGGTGCCAGACCCGCGCCATGTGCTGCAGCGGGGTGACTCTCGCATATCCGGATTAAGGTGGCGCAAGCGAGGCGTACGGTGCGGATGGCCGCTGTGCAACGGGTGCGGGCGTCTTGTTTGCTGGTGAGAGTTCCTGTAATGTTCTCTTTGGTGGATTGAAAAAGGAGGATTGCCGGAATGATTGAGGGAAGCTGCTGCTGCGGCGCGGTGAAGTTTGAGTTGTTGGCGCAGCCCGCGCTGATGGGCACCTGCCATTGCTCCCGCTGCCGCAAGGCGGGGGCCAGCACCATTGTCTTTGTAAAGAAGGAAGACCTGCGCTGGGTTGCGGGCAAGGAGGAGGTGGCGCTGTACCAGCCCGCGCCGCCCTATAAATACGGCCGCTGTTTCTGCCGGATCTGCGGCAGCTCGCTGGGGGAGATCTTGTCGGAGGACGCCAGTTTTCCGATCGCCGCAAATGCACTGGACGGGGCGCTGGAGGTGACGAATAGTTTCCACGAGTTCGTGGGCGAGAAACCGGGCTGGTATGAGATTTGCGACGGAGCAAAGCAGTCGGAGGGGCATCCGGCATAGGTGCGGCGAGTCTTTTGACCGGGCTGCTTGCGGCCCGGTCTGCGCCGGACTACCCTAACAGGAGGGCGCGTTTGCACCGGCCTGAGGCCGGGCGCGGACCTGCAGCTGTCTTTTAGAGCGCGGAAAGCCTCAGCCAGATTCCCGAATTGGCCGTAAGCCGTGCTATGATCTGGCCCTATGATGCCGCAGGGCATCAGCGTTATCCGCGGGAGGAACAGCAAGGGGAAAGCCATGGCACGCTGGACCGTCACATTCACGGACAAGCCCGAAATGGACCGGGTGCGCGGCGATAAGAAGCGGCGCGAGGCGCATATCGCCTTTGTGCGGTCGCGATCTGAACTGCAGATCGGTGGCGCGCTGGCAATGCGGCCAATGCAGGATTTCCCCGGCGCGATCTGGAATGTGGAGGCCGAAACCCGCCAGGATGTGGAGCGGCTGATCCTGCAGGACCCTTATTACGTGGCCAGCTTGCGCACTTACAAGATTACCGAATGGGGCACCGCCTCTGCCATTCAGGGAATGCTGTCATGACTGCACCTCGGGAGCTCCGCCAATCCGCGCCCGCGCTGACCCGCTGGGCGGTGCTGTTCCGCGACGCACCGGCGATGATGGAAATCCGCGCTGACAAGGTGCGGCGCGATGCCCATGTGGCCTATGTCGAGGATCACCCTGAGCTGCGCATCGGCGGCGGGCTGAAACCGGACACGGACGGCGACTTCTGCGGCGCCTTGTGGATTGTCGAGGCCGAGGACCGGATCGAGGTGGAGCATCTGATCCATGGTGATCCGTTTTACGTGCCCGCCTTCCGTTCTTATGAGATCTTCACCTGGGGCAAGATCCTGGAAGACCGGACTGCGGTTCTGTGACCGGCATTTTGTTACGCACGCGCCGCGGCTGGCGGCGCAATTTTCTTGAGGAAGAAAATTGACCGGAAAATTTGAATTTTCCGGCGCGGCCTGTCTGAGGCACTGGGCTGCCCCTGCAATGCTGTTGACCCTGCCTGCGGCCCTAGGTATCCGCTCTGTTGAACATATGGGACGCCAGATATGAACCTCTTTACCGATATCCGCTCGCTAGTGATTGACAGCCTCACCGCCATGACCGGCGAAGGCGCGCTGCCCGAGGGGCTCGATTTTGCCAATGTGGCGGTGGAGCCGCCGCGCGATGCCGCCCATGGCGACATGGCGACGAATGCGGCGATGGTGCTGGCCAAGCCCGCCAAGATGAAGCCGCGCGATATTGCCGAGGTGTTGGCCGCCAAGCTGGCTGCGGATGAGCGGATCACTTCGGCCGAGGTCGCAGGCCCCGGCTTTTTGAACCTGCGCCTTGCGCCCGGCATCTGGCAGCGGGTTCTGAAATCGGTCCTGGACGCAGGCACGGATTTCGGCCGCTCTGGTCTGGGCGCGGGCAAGCGCGTGAACGTGGAATATGTCTCTGCCAACCCGACCGGCCCCTTGCACGTGGGCCATACCCGCGGCGCGGTGTTCGGCGATGCGCTGGCGTCGCTTTTGGCCTTTGCCGGTTATGACGTCACCCGCGAATACTACATCAACGACGGCGGCGGCCAGGTCGACGTGCTGGCGCGGTCTGTCTACCTGCGCTACCTGGAAGCGCACGGGCAGGAAGTGGCCTTTGCCGACGGCACCTATCCTGGCGACTATCTGGTCCCCGTCGGGCAGGCGCTGAAGGAAAAAGTGGGCGATGCCTATGTCGGCAAGGGCGAAGACGTCTGGCTGGCCGAGATCCGTGAATTTTCCACCGATGCGATGATGGCGCTGATCCGCGAGGATCTGGCCCAGCTTGGCATCGAAATGGATGTCTTCTATTCGGAAAAATCCCTCTATGGCACCGGCAAGATCGAGGCGGCGCTGGAAGCGCTGGAATCCAAGGGGCTGATCTATCAGGGCGTGCTGGAGCCGCCGAAGGGTAAGAAGCCCGACGATTGGGAGCCGCGCGAGCAGACCCTGTTCAAATCCACCGGCCACGGCGACGACGTTGACCGGGCGGTGAAGAAATCCGATGGCGCCTGGACCTATTTCGCACCGGACATTGCGTACCACTACGACAAGGTGGAGCGCGGCTTTGACGAGCTGATCGACATTTTCGGCGCCGACCATGGCGGTTATGTTAAGCGGATGAAGGCGGCGGTGTCGGCGCTGTCGGATGGCCGGGTGCCGCTGGATATCAAGCTGTGCCAGCTGGTCAAGCTGTTCAAGGACGGCCAGGAATTCAAGATGTCCAAGCGGGCAGGGACCTTTGTCACCCTGCGCGATGTGGTCGATGCGGTGGGCGCCGACGTGACCCGTTTCATGCTGCTGACGCGCAAGAACGACCAGGGCTTCGATTTCGACCTCGACAAGGCGCTGGAGCAGTCCAAGGACAACCCGGTGTTCTATGTGCAATATGCCAATGCGCGGATCTGCTCGACCCTGCGCAAGGCCGCGGAGCAGAATATCGCTGCCGATGATGTAACCCTGAACGCCGCTGACCTGAGCCTGATTGCCGACCCGGCGCAGCTGGCAGTGGTCAAGAAGCTGGCTGAATGGCCGCGCCAGGTGGAAGTCGCTGCCCGCACCCATGAGCCGCACCGGGTGGCCTTCTACCTCTATGACCTCGCCTCCGAGCTGCACGGGCTGTACCACCTGGGAAAATCGAACGAAGGTTTACGATTTGTTAAGGAGAGCAGCCAATCGGCAACACATGCGAATTTGGCGCTGGCCCGGGCCGTTTCCGTTGTCATTTCCGCAGGTCTTGGTATTCTTGGCGTGAAACCGGCAGAAGAGATGCGATAACCAAAGGGGCGCCAGCCCTTGCGGGCATAAATCGCGCAGTCCGCCGGACTGAGGCAGTTCAAGAGACCCAGCGGCAGCGCAGCACATGCGCTGTCAAACCGGGCAGTGAGGCGGAAAATGGCGTATTTTGCGCAGGCGGGCCAAGGCCGCGCCTATACACAGGGCAGTGGTCACGAACAGGACGCTGCCCCGGACAGCACATACTCACAGCAGTATTCCGGCCAGCAATATGCCGGCCAGCACTATTCCGGGCCAGGGGCCGAGCCGAATTACGGATATGAAGACCCTGCCTATGGCTATCAGCCCGAAGGGCAGGGCCATGGCCCTCAGGACTATGCCGTTTTTGCTGCTCCCGCCGGGCTGCGGGCGCGATTCTCGAAATCGCTGAGCATTCTGGGGGCGGTTGCGTCGATTGCGCTGGTCGCCGGGGTTGGCTTTTGGGGCTACAAGCTGGTTATGCGGGATGTCAGCGGCGTACCGGTGGTGCGCGCCGCCGAAGGCCCGATGCGCGAACAGCCTGCGCTGCCGGGCGGCTCGCAGGCGGATCACCAGGGGCTGGCTGTCAATGCGGTTGCCGCCAGCGGCAGCGCCGAAGCCCCTGCCGACCGGCTGACATTGGCGCCTGCAGCTATTGAGCTGACCGAAGATGACAAGCCCCTGCCTGAGCTGGCCGCCGAGGCCGCGCCGGCGGCTGTCGTGCCTGCGGCCCCGGCAGAACCCGGCGTTCCTGCAGCGCCCGGCGTCAGCGAAGAGGCCGTGGCCTCTTTCCAGAACGGCGATATCGACGCGCTGGTTGCCGAACTGGCGCGTGAGGCCGAGCCGCTTTCTGCCGCTGTGCCCGCGTCGGCGCAGGCCCCTGCTATCGTGCAGCCGGAACCGCTGCAGCCCGCGCTTTCCGCCACCGCGCCGTCGCCCGCAATTCTGAATGCGCCGGGCGTCAAGGTCTCGCTGCGGCCATCGGCCCGTCCCGCACGGTTCAGCCCGGCTCCCGCCGCCGCCGCACCGGCAGCTGGTGCGGCACCCGTTGATGTGGATCCGGCAACCCTTGCGGCAGGCACCCGGCTGGCGCAGCTTGGCGCTTATGAAAGCCCGGAGGTGGCGCGCGCCGAATGGGATCGTATCCACGCCCGGTTCGCCGACTATCTTGAAGGCAAGCAGCGGGTGATCCAGCGCGCCGAAAGCGGCGGCCGGACCTTCTACCGCCTGCGGGCGATGGGCTTTGCCGGCTTGTCGGATGCCCGCCGGTTCTGCTCGGCGCTGGTGGCTGGCAATGCCGATTGCATTCCGGTAACCACACGGTAACAGCACCGGCTGCAGACTTAATCCCGCCCGGCTGCGAGGCCGGGCAGCGCCCGTCCCGCCCCCCAACGGCCCGGGTGCAGCCCTTTTCGTCCAGATTGGGGAGCGCGAACACCAGGGGGTAAGCATGACCTACGGAGCCACGATCCTTGACGCCGAAGGCCTGCGGCTGACTGCCGATGAAAAGGCGTTCTTCCGCGATGCCGACCCCTTTGGTTTCATCCTGTTTGCCCGCAATCTGGACACTGTGGAACAGATACAGGCGCTGTGCGATGACTTCCGCGAAGCGGTGGGCCGCAATTGCCTGATCACTATCGATCAGGAGGGCGGCCGGGTGCAGCGGTTACGCAAGCCCTTGGCGCGCAATTGGCATCCGCCGCTGGAGCATGTGCAGCTGGCAGGCGAGGATGCAGTCCGGGCGATGTACCTGCGCTACCGTCTGATTGCCCATGAGCTGTATACGCTGGGCATCGACAGCAACTGCGCACCGATTGCCGATGTCGCCTGCGCCGAAACCCATGAGTTCCTGAAAAACCGCTGCTATGGCACCAGCGCCGATACTGTCACCAGGATTGCCCGCGCCGTGGCCACATCCCATCTGGACGGCGGTGTTCTGCCTGTGTTGAAACATATTCCCGGCCACGGCCGTGCCGCCGCCGACAGCCATTTGGACCTGCCGCATGTGGCAAGCCACCCGGAGATGCTGGAACAGATCGATTTCGCGGCCTTCGCCGCGCTGAACGATCTGCCGCTGGGGATGACCGCGCATCTGGTCTATGACGCCTATGACGACCGCCCGGCCACAACGTCACCGGTGATGATGCGGCTGATCCGAGAACGCATCGGTTTTAACGGGCTGATCATGACCGACGATATCTCGATGAAGGCGCTGCAGGGCTCGCTGGCCGGCAACGCCCGCGCCTCGATCGAGGCGGGCTGCGATGTGGTGCTTTTGTGCAATGCCTCGCTGGGGGAACGGATCGCGGTGGCTGAGGCCGCGGGCCCCATGACAGAGGCGGCGCAGACCCGCGCAGACGCTGCTTTGGCGGCCCGCCGCGCCCCTGCTGCCCTTGACATTCTGAGCGCTGAAAGAGAACTTGCCGCCCTCATGGGCGGGCAGGTGTATGGCTGAGCAGACACTTTTTTCAGAAGCGGACACGACAGTAGAGGACCGGCTGGCAGCCGAGGCCTTGATCGTGGATGTGGACGGGTTCGAAGGCCCGCTCGACCTGCTGTTGACGCTGTCGCGCACCCAGAAAGTGGACCTGCGCAAGATCTCGGTGCTGGATCTGGCAAAGCAGTATCTGACTTTTGTCAACAAGGCCAAGGAACTGCGGATTGAGCTGGCCGCGGACTATCTGGTGATGGCGGCCTGGCTGGCCTTCCTGAAATCCCGCCTGCTCCTGCCGCCGGACCCGGAGGAAGACGGCCCCTCGGGCGAGGAGCTGGCTGCCCACCTGGCGTTCCAGCTGGAACGGCTGCAGGCGATGCGCGATGCCTCCGCCCGGCTGCTGGCCCGCGACCGGCTGGGGCGCGACTTCTTTGCCCGTGGCGAGGAAGAGAGCGTTGCCCGGATCAAGACCGTCACCTATACCGCCAACCTCTTGGACCTGATGCAGGCCTATGCCCGGATCCGAACCAAAGAGGATTTCCGCCCCTTTGTAATGGACCGGGATTCGGTCTTCACGATGGAAGAAGCGCTGGACCGGATGCGCCATCTGCTGGGGTTTACCGGCGATTGGACTGATCTGATCAGCTATCTGCCGGATGGATGGCACAGCGATCCGGTCAGGCGCCGCTCGGCCACGGCCGCCACCTTTGCCGCATCTTTGCAGCTGGTGAAGGAAGGCAAGCTGGAACTGCGCCAGAGTGAATCATTTGCGCCGATCCAACTGCGCAGCCTGAACGAGGATACCTGATGGAAGACCAGCTTATGGACAGCCACGGCGCTCCCATCCGCGAAGAGAGCGACACGCTGTTCGATGCGCCGCCGATGGCGGAGCAGGAACGGATGGTGGAGGCTGTGCTGTTTGCCAGCACCGAGCCTGTTACGCTGCGCGACCTGGAAGGGCGGATGCCGCACGGCTGCAACCCGCGCGAGGCGGTGGAGCATCTGCGCAAGCGTTACGAGGGCCGCGGCGTGCGGGTGGTGCGTCTGGGCGATGCCTGGGCGATCCGCACAGCACCGGACCTTGGCTTCCTGATGCAGAAGGAAACAACCGAGCTGCGCAAGCTGAGCCGCGCCGCCATCGAGACATTGGCGATTGTCGCCTATCACCAGCCGGTCACCCGCACCGAGATCGAGGAGATCCGCGGCGTTTCGGTGTCGCGCGGCACCATTGACCAGCTAATGGAGATGGACTGGATCCGCCTGGGCCGCCGCCGGATGACGCCGGGCCGGCCGGTGACCTTTGTGGTGACGCCGGTCTTCCTGGATCATTTCGGGCTGGAAAGTGCCCGCGACCTGCCGGGCCTGAAGGAACTGCGCGCCGCGGGCCTGTTGGAAAACCGCCCGCCGCCGGGCGCCTTGGTGATGGGCCAGGGGGACGACGGCGACGAGGATCCGGAAGAACAGGCGGAACTGTTCGAAGAATAATGCTTTGGGACGCGGTGGTTTACCTAATCGTGTCTGCCAAGGTCATTCTCCGGGGTGTTGTGCGCCCCGGAATTGTCTTAATTTGACATTAAGATAGCGGGCAGGGCAGAAAAGGGCTGAGACCATGAATATCAACTGGATCATCAACATGGTGCTGCGCCGGCTGGTGGGCCGCGCTGTCAACGCCGGTGTGAATGCCGGCATCAACGCGGTTGCCAAACGCAGCAAACGGCAAGGTCACAGTCACGGACAAGGCCTGGATCAGGGCACCCCGCCTCCGCTGCAGCAGGCCGGGCGCTCGCGTATTCCCTCGGTCAAGCCGGGGCGCCGTCAGGGCTGACCCCCTTGCGCTTGAGGCCCAAGGCCTCCAGCACCGCGCAGGCCGATAGCAGTGCGGAGACAGCTAAGCAGCCCGCCAACCCCCAGCCTGCATAGGCCGCGGCACCTGCAAAGGGGGCCGCAAAGACGCACAGGTAGGTCACGGTGCTGAACAGCCCCATAATGGCGCCGCGCTGCTGCGGGTCCAGAAGGGTTACCCGTGCCACCACCAGGTTCAGCGCCAGATGCTGGCAGATCCCCCATAGTACCGCGAGGCCCAGCAGCAGCAGGTAGCTGTCCGCCCAGACCATCATCAGCAGATAGCTGGCAGTGACGCCCAGAAACACCGGCGGCGTTGCCCGCACCAGCCCCAACCGGTCCAGCAGCGGATCCAGCAGCACCGCCAGGCCAAATCCGATGCCATAAAACAGCGGCAGCAGGCCGGCCTGGGTGGTGCTGTGGCCCAGAACCTGGGTGATATGGGCGCCAGTGAAGAAATAGCTGCTGTAAAACCCGAGCATCAGCAGCGCCGTCGCCAGGAGACCCCGTTTGATCCCGGGTACCCGCAGGGCCGTCAGCGGCGAGGATGCCTGACCGCTGGGGCTGCCTGCCGCACGCAAGGAGGCCGACGCGATCCACAGCAGCAGTGCCACGCCTGACAGAGCACCATAGACCGCGCGCCAGCCCGCCAGATCGGTGGCCCAGGCGCTGACGCTGACGCCCAGCACCATCGACACCGTCCAGCCCGCCAGCACATAGCCCAGTACCCGCGCCTCGCGCCCCTTGGGGGCAATCACCATTGCCAGCGTGTAGATCGAGGGCAGGGCAGCGCCTGCGGCCAGCCCGCAGACCGCCTGTGCTGCCATCAGCATCCAAACATCCGGTGCTGCGGCACTGGCGGCCAGTCCCGCAGCCAGCAGCAAGAGCGCCGCGCGCAGCAGTCGCCCGGCGCCGATGCGGTCTGCCAAAGGCGCCAGCAGCAGGGCTGCGGCGGCCACCCCCAGCCCATAGGCGCTGGCGGCGCGCATCACCTCAGCCGTGCTGGCATTCAGGGTGTCACTGACGGCAGTGACCACCGGCGACAGCAGCAAGGAGTTTGCACCAATCACGCCAATCGCGCTCATCAGGATCAGAATCGGGGTTCGCATGGGTTTACCTTGAAGTATGTTCAGGTAGATTTGCTAAGTGCTGAATTTGGTTCTGTGAAGGGCGGGCGGATATGGCGGCAGAAAAAACAGATGGGGTTCGGAAAAGCACCGGGCCGGGCCGGGTTCTGGATGCTTTGGACCGAAGAATATTAGGCGCGCTGAGCGTCGATGCAACGCTGTCATATGCCGCCATCGGCCAGGAGGTCGGCTTGTCGGCGCCTGCGGTGCATGAGCGGGTCAAGCGGCTGCGGGCCTCTGGCGCCATCGAGGCCACAATAGCGCGGCTGGATGGTGCCGCTGTGGGCAAGCCGCTGCTGGCCTTTATCCATGTGGACACCGAAGGCTGGGGCGTGACCACCGACCTGCTGGCGCTGCAAGAAATGCCGGAGCTGGAGGAGGTGCACAGTTCCGCCGGGGACACCATCTGATTCTCAAGGTGCGGGTGGCATCGCCCAAGGCGCTGGAAGGCCTGCTGGCGCGGATCTATGAGGTCGGCTGCGTGCGTGCCACCCGGACCTACACAGTCCTGTCAACGCATCTGGACCGGCCGGTGCAGGCCGGTGCGACCGAAGAACTGGCAAAAGGCGGGCCGGTAAAGTAATTGACCTGCCGCCTGGCGGCACGCCGGGCAATGCCTGTCCGCTCCCGCGCGCGTGATTAGCCCTTTGCGTTTCTATGCAGGTGTCTTGAAGTGCTTGGACAGCTTCAGGCCCTGTCCCTGGTAGTTGGAGGCAATGCCGGCGCCGTAAAGCTGCTCGGGCACCTCCGCCATCTTCTCATAGACCAGGCGTCCCACCACCTGGCCGTGCTCCAGCACGAATGGCGCCTCGTGGCAGCGTACCTCCAGCACCCCGCGCGAGCCGGTGCCGCCAGCGGCGTCATGGCCGAAACCGGGATCGAAGAAGCCCGCGTAATGCACCCGGAATTCACCGACCATAGCCAGATATGGCGCCATTTCAGCGGCAAAGGCGGGCGGGATATGCACCGCCTCGCGGCTGACCAGAATGTAGAAGGCGCCAGGGTCCAGAATGATGCGGCCGTCCTTGGTGCGCACTTCCTCCCAGTATTCCTGCGGGTCGTATTCGCCGATCCGGTCCAGGTCGATCACGCCGGTATGCGGCTTGGCACGGTAGCCGACCAGATCGGTGCCGGGCAGTTTCAGGTCAACCGAGAAACCCAGGCCATCCTCGATCACCGCGTCGCCGTCGACCAGCGGGGAGCCTGCGTGCAGCATCTTCAGCTCGGCATCGCTGAGCACCGCCTGGCCGGTGCGGAAACGGATCTGGTTGAGCCGCATGCCCGGACGCACCAGCACCGAAAACGACCGCGGGCAGATCTCGGCATAAAGCGGGCCAGTATAGCCGGGTTTGATGCGGTCGAATTCCTCGCCGCCGTCGGTGATGGTGCGCGTCAGAAGATCCAGCCGCCCGGTGGAGCTTTTGGCGTTGGCAACTGCCGAGATATCGCCGGGCAGCGCCAGGCTTTCCATCAGCGGCACCACATAGACACAGCCTTTTTCCAGCACCGCACCGCCGTCCAGGGAGATCCGGTGCATCTCGAATTCACTCAGCCGGTCGGAGACGCTGCGGCCCTGACCGGCCAGAAAGGAGGCGCGCACCCTATAGGCCACGTTGCCCAAACGCAGATCGAGGCTGGCTGGCTGCACCTGGCCTTCGACCAGCGGGGTGCTGACGGCGATCTCGCCGCGATTCAGCATCTTTTCAATGGTTTGGCTGGGCAAAACGCCTGTCATTCTCTGTCCCTCCGCGTGTCGGCTTTGCGGCGATGCTGGCCGAATTGGCCCGGCTGCGCAATCGCCAAAGCCCTGCACAGGATACGAAAACGCCCGGGTGCGCGAACACCCGGGCGTTTTTCATATGGTCGGGCTAGCAGGACTCGAACCTGCGACCTTCCGTCCCCCAGACGGACGCGCTACCAGGCTGCGCCATAGCCCGTTGAGGAGCCTTCTAACCGTTTTGGCGGCAGGGGCAAGAGGGGGCGGCAATATTTTTTGTGCCGCGGCAAAGAAAGTCAGCAGGGCAAAGCAGTTGCAGCACAGGCCAGCTGCGGCAGCCGTTTCCCTGCGCAGGAAAAAGGGCCGGACTTCGCGCCGGAGCCCGGGTCCCGGTTCAGTGCCTGCTTGCTATAAAGGCCCGCAGTTCTTCCGCGCAGGCGGCAATTTCACCCAATGCGTGCGGCGGCAGGCTGCGGATGGCGGCGAGATGCGCCAGAACACCCGGCTGCGGCACCGGAGGCTGGGCGGGCGGCTGGATTGGCGCACCGGGCGCAGTGGTTTCCGTTGCAACGTCTTGCGGTGCCGGCGTTTCGGTTGCTGCCGGGCTGTCCTGGGCCACTTCGGCCGCAGGGTCGAAGCCGGAGGAAAACTCCAGGGCATCCACTTGCCGGGCAGCCTCGTCCAGATCATGCGGCGGGAAAGAAGCCGCTGGGTCTGCTTTTGAAACAGGGTCCGGGCCGGCTTCGGGTGCGGCGGCGGCCTCGGACGGGGCCATGCTGAAGTCCAGCGGCTCTTCCGGCTGCAGACCTGCGGCAGCCACCAGGGTGTCTTCGGCCGGGTCCGGATCCGGCACAGTATCCAAAGCAGGATCAATTGCGGCAGGAGCGGCCCGGTCCGCCGCCGGGCCGTCTTCTGCGAAAGCTTCCGGTTCTTTTGCAGGTTCCACAGTCTGGCTGTGCCCGGTGTCTGCCGCAGGGGCCGTCTCTGCTGCAGGCGCGGTATCGGCAATCGGCTCGGGCCCGGCTTCGAAAGCTTGCTCTGCAGCCGATTCTGCGGCGTCTTCTGGCTCTGCAGCGAGAATGGGCGCAGCGGCATCAAGAAAGGCCTGTTCTTCCGCTGCGGCGGGTTCATCCAGTGGCGCAGCGGATGAATCAGAGGCGGGGCCGGCAGCTGGCGCCGACGCAGTTTCCGGGTCTTCCGGGGCTGCTGACGGTTCCGAAGCGGGTTCCGGGTCTGCAGTCGCAGAATCGGTTTCCCAAACAAATTCCTGCGGTTCTTCGATCGCCGCCGCGGGCGGCAGATCCGGCACAGCGGCAGGGATGTCTGCAGTGGCAGGCTGCGCCTCATCGGTATCTGGCGCCGGCGTGCCAGGTTCATGGCTGGCCGGATCAAACGCCGCGGCTTCGCTTGCTGGCGGTACCGCCTCTTGTGCTGCAGGCGGCTGGTCCAGTGGCAGGTCCGGAGCCTGGGGCAAGTCCGGGGCCTCGGCAGCAGTCTGATCCTCGGCCGGAGCGGGCGTTGTCAGGGGGGCGGTCTCCGCACCGGTTTGCGGCGGTTCCGGGGCCGCAGGAATTTCGGCAAGGCCGTCCATCGCTGGCGCGGCTGGTTCCGCGTCTGAGGCGGTGGCGGAAATCTCAGTTGCGGCTGAAGGCGCAGAATCTTCGGCTGCGGGCACATCGGCGGAGAGGTCTTGCGCGGGGGGCACCGGGGCCGAAGATTCTGCGGTCGGCTGAGCCTGGGGGATTTCCTCCCGGGACTCCTCAGCCAAGGCATCCTCAGCGGCGGGCAGATCCAGGGACTCGGCCGCTTCAGGCGCATCGGACCCGGACAGAGGTGCAGGGGCCTCGGGCGCGGGGGGCTCCGGGGCATCGGGCGCAGGGGCACTGGCCGGGGCCAGGTCTGCAGCGGGCTCTGCCGCGGCGGCATCCCCAAGACCGGAGACGGGCTGCTCTGCGCCGGCCTTTGCGCCAGTGTCAGCGTCGGGCGGCGCCAGGTCCATCTGGAATTGCGGTTTAGCGGTGGAAACGGGGACGGAATCCGGGCCGCTGTCCGGCTGCGCGTCGGCTGCATCAGCTGTCGACACGGGCGGGAAGCCGACCACATTGCTGCCTTCAGCAGGATCCTGCGCGGCTGCATCGTGGCTCAGCTCCAGCGAGCTTTGCCAATCATCACCAACTTTATCGGCCGGCGGCACGGTTTCCGGGCGCTCTTCGGCGGAGCCGTCAAGCGAATGGGAAAAGCCGGACACATGCGCCGCGCCATGCTCGCGCAGCAGCGCCTGCACCTCTTTGATCGGCAGCCCGTCGTCATGCAGCAGTTTCTTGATGCCGCCCAAAAGCAGCATATCCGCAGGCCGGTAATAGCGCCGCCCGCCGGCGCGCTTGACGGGTTTGACCTGGGTGAACTTGCTCTCCCAGAAGCGCAGGACATGGGCCTGCACGCCCAGCCACTCCGCAACTTCGCTAATGGTGCGGAACGCGTCCGGTGATTTCGACATGGCCTATTGGTCCCGTTATTTACGGTTGCCGTCTGCCACGCGGTCTTTCATCAGGTGGGAGGGCCGGAAGGTCAGCACGCGGCGCGGCTGAATCGGCACTTCTTCGCCGGTTTTCGGGTTGCGCCCGACCCTGGCTGATTTGTCCCGCACGCTGAATGTGCCGAACGAGGAAATCTTCACCTGTTCACCGCGCACCAGGGCATCCGACATGTATTGCAGCATGCTTTCCACCAGCTGCGCGCTTTCATTGCGCGACAGGCCAACTTCCCGGAAAACTGCTTCACTCAAATCCATTCGTGTAAGTGTTTTTTCGCCCATACCAATCCCCGTTGTTTGCCAAAGCATAGGGCGCGGGGAATTTCCCTGTCAATATCAATGAATTGCGCGGGGTGTTTCGGGCGGAAATTAAGATTGCGGGGTTACCAGCGCACCACAACAGCACCCCAGGCGAGGCCGCCGCCGATGGCTTCGGTCACGATCAGATCGCCTTCCTTGATCTGGCCGCGCTCTTTGCCGACAGACAGGGCGAGCGGAATGGAGGCGGCTGAGGTGTTGCCGTGATCCTGCACGGTTACCACCACGTTGTCCATGCTGAGGCCCATTTTCTTGGCGGTGCCCTGGATGATGCGGATATTGGCCTGATGGGGCACAATCCAGTCCACATCCGAGGCCGCAAGCCCGGCCTTGTCCAGCGCTGTGTTCGCGGTAGAGGCGAGTTTTTCCACCGCGTGGCGGAAAACCTGGTTGCCCTGCATGCGCAGATGGCCGGTCGACTGGGTGGAGACCCCGCCGTCCACATACAAGAGATCCTTGTACCGACCGTCCGAATTAAGGTCGGTCGACAGAATCCCGCGGTCCTTGTTGGTGCCGGCCAGATCCTGGCCTTCCAGCAGCAATGCACCTGCGCCATCGCCGAACAGCACACAGGTGCCGCGGTCGGTCCAGTCCATGATCCGGCTGAAGGTCTCCGCCCCGATCACCAGCACCCGCTCTGCCTGGCCTGAGGCAATCAGCGCATTGGCGTTGCTCAGCGCATAGACAAAGCCGGCGCAGACCGCCTGCACGTCAAAGGCAAAGCCTTTTGTCATGCCCAGTTTGGACTGCACCATTGTGGCAGCAGAGGGAAAGGTCAGGTCGGCGGTCGAGGTTGCCACGATGATGGCGTCCACATCATCCGCCGTCAGCCCTGCATCCGCCAAAGCGCGTGTTGCTGCTTTGGCGGCCATATCCGATGTGGTTTCCCCTTCGGCGGCGAAATGGCGGCGTTCGATGCCAGACCGGCTGCGGATCCACTCGTCCGTGGTTTCCAGCGTGGCTTCGAATTCCGCGTTTTCAACCACCCGTTCGGGGAGATAGTGTCCTGTGCCAACAACTACCGCGCGTCGCGTCATTCGATTGCCTGCCTATTTTAATCTTTTTCGGTGGCCGCCCGCGTCTCGCGGGGGGCAGTATCATCTTGGGTATGCGCACCGGCAGATGCAACCCGCGCAGCCAGTTTTTCGGCGAATCCATGCTGTGCCAGGCGGTATGCCAGTTTGACTGCGGCAGAAACCCCCATGGCATCGGCGCCGCCGTGGGATTTGACCACGGTGCCGTTGAGCCCCAGGAACACGCCGCCGTTGACCCGCCGCGGGTCCATCCGTTTTGACAGCCGTTTCAACGAGGTAATCGCCAAAACAGCGGCAATCTTGGACAAAAACGAGTATTCAAACGCTTCCCGCAGCGCGGTACGCATCACCCGTGCGGTGCCTTCGCCGGTCTTGATCGCCACATTGCCGGTAAAGCCGTCGGTGACAATCACATCAGCGGTGTTGCCGGGGATATCGCTGCCTTCGACAAAGCCCACAAACTCATAGCTCGATTGCGCTGCATTGTCCGCAATCAGCGCATGGGCCTCCTTCAGCACGGCGCTGCCTTTGTGCTCTTCGGTGCCCACGTTCAGCAAGCCCACCCGCGGGCAGGCAATGTCCATGGAATTGCGCACGTAGGAGGTGCCCATCAGCGCGTATTGCAGCAGATCCTCGGCGTCGGCCTTCACGTCGGCGCCGACATCCAGCATCACGTTGAAGCCTTGCGGGTTCAGCGAGGGCCACAGGATGGCAATGGCGGGGCGGTTGACGCCCGGCAGCTTGCGCAGGCGCAGCATCGACAGCGCCATCAGCGCGCCGGTGTTGCCGCAGGAGACAGCCCCCGCCGCCTCGCCGTTCTTGACCGCATCCAGGGCCGACCACATCGAGGTGCCCTTGCCGTTGCGCATCACCTGGGAGGGCTTGTCCTCCATGGTGACAACGTCGCGGGTGTCGCGGATCTCAACGCGGCCCTTAAGGGTGCGCTTTTTGGCAACCAGCGGTTTCAGCTGTTCGGCGGGTCCGTGCAGGATGAACCCGATATCCGGGTTCTTTGCTGCCGACATGGCAATGCCGGCCACCACAACAGCGGGGCCGGCGTCTCCGCCCATGGCGTCAACGGAAATGGTGATGCGGCCGGCTTTTGCCTGATTTTGATCGGGTTTACCCGTCATGCGAAAGCCTGCCTGGCATCAGATCCTGTCCGTGGCTTATGCCGCGTCTTCGTCGATCTCGATCTCGTCAGCCGCTGCGACGATTTCTTTGTCGTCGTAATGGCCGCAGGAGGGGCATACGTGGTGCGGGCGCTTCAGCTCGCCGCAGTTGCCGCATTCGTTCGGGTTTGCAGCAACCAGTGCATCGTGCGCGCGGCGGTTGTTGCGGCGCGATTTGGATACTTTATTCTGTTGGACGGCCATGTCTCAACCTTTGTCTGTTTGGGCCTTGGGGCAGTCCCCGCGGCGCGATTGCGTTCTGTTCGATCAGTCTGACGTGCGTTTAGGCGCCTGCCTAAGCATTGTCCAACCAAAAATTCCGATGAGCGCGCGAAAATACTGCGAATCTCCGGCGGCGCAAGGTGTTTTTTAGGGCAGCACCGCCGCTGGTTCCAGATGCAATTTCCGCAAGCGCGGAAATTCCGGCTACTCTTCGTCTTTCAGCAGCCCGCGCAGCGCGCCAAGACCGGCAAAGGGGCGGGCGTCCTCGTCACGCATCGGTGCGGTGCCGGGTTTGGTATAAACCGCCTCGCCCAGTTCGGCACCATCCTTGCGCGGGTAGACGGGGATATGCAGCGCCAGCGCCTCGGCCATCACGGCACCCGGATCAATGTGGCTGCCAAGCGCCTCGGTGCTGTCATCCTCGGGCATTTCCGCCTCGTCTTCTTGCGGGATCTCCATGCGGGAGAGGTACGTAATGCTGACTTTTTCCTCAATCCGTGTGGTCACCGGCTCCAGCGTCACCACGCAGTCCTGCACCACAGTGGCGCCCAAAGACCCGGTCAGCTGCCAATCGCGCTTGCCGCGCGCCCTGATCTCGCCGGCAAAGCGGGTTTTGCGCAGGGCGTTCACGCCCAGCTCGGCTGCCAATGCGGCGAGATCTGCCTTGTCCGGAACGATTTCAAAGGCGGTCGGGGCGTTTTGCGGCAGATCTGCCACGCGCAGTGCGGTGCTCTCAGACATAATCGGGGACTTTCGTTTCTTGAACCGGAAGCGGTCATTAGGTAATCGGGTTCAAAGACGTATTCAAGCCGCGCATTGCGGCATAAGGCCGGGGGGCAGTCATGGTTGCTAAGGCATTTCATTTCAAGTCGGTTCTGCGCGGGGCGGTTTTTGCCGCGGCAGGGCTGGCACTGGCGGCCTGTTCGTCGGTTTACCGCAAGCACGGGTATGTGCCGTCACCGGACCAGTTGGCCGAAGTGGTTCCGGGGATCGACACACGGGATTCGGTGGCCGAAAGCGTCGGCATCCCGTCTTCAACCGGCGTGCTGAACGACAGCGGCTATTACTACGTGGCGACCCGGTTCCGCCACTACGGCGCCGCAGCCCCGAAACCGGTGGCACGCGATCTGGTCGCGATCAGCTTTGACACCGCCGGGGTGGTGCAGGGGATTGAACGGTTCAGCCTGGAAGACGGCAAGGTGGTGCCGCTGGAACGCCGGGTGACCAGCTCCAGCGTGCAGGACAACACGTTCCTGCGCCAGCTCTTGGGCAGCCTGGGCAACTTCGGCCCCGATCAGTTCCTGCAGGACCAATAAGGCTGAGGGCTGCCGGTCCAGCGGGCTTCACCGGGCTGTCACAGCGCTTATGTTAAGGGCTGAGCCGGAGAAGGGGGAGGCCGCGATGGCAGCGGAGGCGGGCGTGCTTTTGCACAAGGGATGTTACCGCGCCCGACTGGCGGCGGGGCCGGCGGATGTAGCAGCGGCGCAGGCGCTTCGCACAACGTGCTTTCGCACCGGCGGCACCGATTGCGACGCTTATGATGCGGCCTGCGTGCATGTGCTTGTGGAGGAGGCGCAGACCGGTTTTCTGGTCTGCTGTTTCCGGCTGCTGATGCTGAGGGACGGCGCGGAGCTGGGCCGCAGCTATTCGGCGCAGTTTTATGATCTGCCGGGGTTGCAGGGGTTCCAGGGCCGGATGGCGGAGCTGGGCCGGTTCTGCATCCACCCCGATTGGCACGACCCGGATATCCTGCGCGTTGCCTGGGGGGCGGTAACTGTTGTTGTCGATGCAAACGCTGTTCAGATGCTGTTTGGCTGCACGTCTTTTGCCGGCACCGCCACGGCAGAATACCTTGACGCTTTTGCATTGCTCAAACACCGGCATCTGGCGCCGCCTTGCTGGCGCCCGCAGGTGAAGGCGCCGGAGGTGTTCCGCTTTGCTGCGCGGCTGCGGAGAAAGCCGGATGCGAAAAAGGCGCTGCTGGCGATGCCGCCTTTGCTGCGCAGTTATCTGCTGATGGGCGGCTGGGTCAGCGATCATGCGGTGGCCGATGCCCGTATGAACACGCTGCATGTGTTCACCGGGCTGGAGATCGGGGCCATTCCTGCTGCCCGCAAGCGGTTGCTCAGGGCGGTTGCCGGGTGAATTTGAGTATTTTTGAAAAGATGAAGAAGCAGCGTTGACGCGATTCTGCCGCCGGGGTAGCTGGCTGGCATGGCACGTATTCCTCTTTTGCAGATGTCCGGCATTTCCCTCACGTTTGGGGGCGATCCGGTTTTTTCCGATCTCGATCTGGTGGTCCAGCCCGGCGACCGCGTTGCCCTGGTGGGCCGCAACGGGTCGGGAAAATCCACCCTGATGAAGGTGATGGCAGGGATTGTTGAAGCGGATAAGGGCTCCATCGTGGTGCCGCCGGGCAAATCGGTTGGCTATATGGAGCAGGATCCGCAGATGACGGGTTTTGCGACTTTGGGCGATTTTGCCGCCAGCGCGCTGGACCCCGGCGAGATGTACAAAGTGGAACGCGCGGGTGAAGGGTTGAAATTCGACCCGGCGCGGCCCGTTGAAACCGCATCCGGCGGTGAACGGCGCCGTGCCGCGCTGGCCAAACTGATGGCCGAGGCGCCGGATCTGATGCTGCTGGACGAGCCGACCAACCACTTGGATATCGAGGCGATCACCTGGCTCGAGAACGAGCTGAAGGCCACCCGCGCGGGTTTTGTGCTGATCTCGCACGACCGGGCGTTCTTGCGGGCGCTGACAAAGGCGACGCTGTGGGTGGACCGCGGCGCGGTGCGGCGCCAGGAAAAGGGGTTTGAACATTTCGAGGCCTGGCGCGACAAGCTGTGGGACGAGGAAGACCAGCAGCGCCACAAGCTGAACCGGTTGATCAAATCCGAAAGCCGCTGGGCGGTGGAGGGTATTTCCGCGCGCCGCAAGCGCAACATGGGCCGGGTGCGGGCGCTGCAGGATCTGAAATCCGAACGTTCGAGCCAGATCAAGCGCCAGGGGGCGGCTGAAATGGCGCTGGATGCGGGGCCGAAATCGGGCCGCAAGGTGATCGAGGCCGAGGGCCTTGGCAAGGCGTTTGGCGGCAAAGAGATCGTCAGGGATTTCTCGCTGAAGGTGCAGCGCGGCGACCGGGTGGCTTTTGTCGGCCCCAATGGGGCAGGCAAGACCACGCTGCTGAAGATGCTGCTGGGCATGGAAGACCCGGATGCGGGGTCTGTGCAGTTGGGCACCAACCTGGAACTGGCGCTGTTTGATCAGACCCGGGATCAGCTGGATGGCAATGCGACCCTGTGGGAGAATCTGACCGCGGACCCGCTGCTGGGAATTTCCGGCAAGGCGGACCAGGTGATGGTGCGCGGCCAGCCGAAACATGTGGTGGGCTATCTGAAGGAATTCCTGTTCGACGAACGCCAGGCGCGCGCTCCTGTACGGTCGCTGTCAGGCGGCGAGAAGGCGCGGCTCCTGCTGGCGCGGCTGATGGCGCGGTCTTCGAACCTGCTGGTTTTGGACGAGCCGACCAACGATCTGGACGTGGAGACGCTGGACCTGCTGCAGGAGCTGTTGGACAATTACGACGGCACTGTGCTGCTGGTCAGCCACGACCGGGACTTTCTGGACCGGGTGGCGACGACGACGATTGCGATGGAGGGCGACGGCAAGGCCACCGCCTATGCCGGCGGCTGGAGCGACTACTTGGCGCAGCGCGGGCCGCTGGAGGCGGCTGACCGGCCTGAGAAGGTGAAGTCTTCAAAGCCAAAGCCCAAGCAGGAAAGCCAGTCCAAGGACGGCCTCAGCTTCAAGGAAAAGCACCGGCTGGAGGCGCTGCCGGGCGAAATTGAGCGGCTGGAAGCGGAGATTGCCAAGCTGCAGGGGCTGATGGCGGATCCGCAGCTGTTCACCCGCGAGCCGGTCAAGTTCAAGAAGGCGACCGAGGCGCTGGTGGAACGGCAGGAGAAGCTGGCGGCGGCCGAGGAGGAATGGCTGCTGCTGGAGGAAAAGGCCGGGGGCTGAGGCGGCTTTGCCGGTTAGGACAGTAAGGCTGACCAAATGTTTCGCGCGCGAAACATTTGGTCAAAGGTTCTGCCGTAAAACTGTGGAATTGATCAGGAAATGTAAAGTGCGGGTAAAGGCGGCGGGCGCTGCCTCGACCCTCTGATTACTTGCGCTGAGGACGCGCAGGATTGCCGGTTACGGTTTCACCCGCGGCGACATCTTTGGTCACAACCGCGCCCGCTCCTGCGATGGCGCCATCGCCGATAGTGACACCCGGCAGAATGATCGCGCCGCCGCCGATCCAGACATCGGTGCCCAGAGTGACGGGGCGGGCGATCTCCAGCCCCTGGGCGCGCAACGCCTTGTCCATGTGGTGCTGGGCGCAGTAGATCTGCACATTCGGCCCCAGCATGGTGCCGTCGCCGATGGTAACGGGCGCTGTGTCCAGAATGGTGCAGCCGGCGTTCAAATAGACGTTGTGGCCGAGGGTGATGTTGATGCCATAGGCGCAATGAAACGGCGCTTCGATCAGGCAGTTTGCGCCGTGACCGGCAAAAAGTTTTGCCAGGGCCGGGCTGAGCTGGGCGCTGGGATCAGGCAGGGCGGTGTTGTGCTGATGCACCGCGACGCGGGCCTGGTGCTGCAACATCCCCAGTTCGCTGTCCCGGCAACAGTACCATTCGCCAGCCCGCATTTTCTGCCGTTCGGTTTTGCTCATCGGGGCCTCCTGGCGGGGAGTGGACTGCGGTTGCTCCGGCTTGTCAATTGCCGGGTTGCTCCCGCGCCCGCAGGTGCCTTGGCTGAGAAGCGCTCAAGGGGCAGGTTTGCCCCTTGAGGCGCGTATTCGAGTGTGTGATCTGCTGAGGCCGCCTCAAGGGTAAACGGCGCAAGCACCGCTGCTGCGCAGCCCTTGACCCGGCCTCAGCGGAAGGCGCGTCAGCGCATGCGCAAGGCGCCGTCGATGCGGATGACTTCGCCGTTGAGGTAGCCCATCTCGACGATGAAGCCGGCCAGGCGGCCGTATTCGCGCGGATCGCCCAGGCGGGCGGGGTTGGGCACGTCTGCCGCCAACTGCTGCTGCACCTCTTCCGGCAGGCCGGCCAGCATCGGCGTCATGAAGATGCCGGGCGCAATGGTCATCACCCGGATGCCCAAGGACGCGAGATCCCGTGCCATTGGCAGGCACATGCCGGCCACGCCGCCCTTGGAGGCAGCATAGGCGGCCTGGCCTTTCTGGCCGTCGAAAGCGGCAATGGAGGCGGTGTTGATGATCACCCCGCGGGCGTTGTCCGTGTCCGGAGCGTTCTTGGCGATTTCGACGGCGGCCAGGCGGGCGACGTTGAAAGTGCCGACCAGGTTGATGTCGATGGTGCGCTTGTAGGCATCGAGCGGGTGTGCGCCCTCCTTGCCCACTGTTTTGGCGCCAATGGCGATGCCGGCGCAGTTTACGCAAGCCGTGATCTTGCCCATCTTTTCTGCCGCATGGGCGATGGCGGCAGAAACCGACTCTTCGCTGGTCACGTCGGTCTGGGCGAAATGCCCGCCGATTTCCTGCGCGATCGAGGCGCCGCGGTCGGCGTCGCGGTCCAGGATGGTGACTTGGGCGCCTTGTTCGGCAAAGTAGCGGGCGGTGGCCTCACCCAGGCCCGAGGCGGCGCCGGTAACAACGGCAGCGGTGTCTGCAAGTTTCATGAGCGGGGCTCCTCCCGATTATCTGAACATTTGTTCATATAATGGAGGCGGCCTGCATCTGTCCAGCGGGACGGGACGTCGCGGGGCGGTCAGGCGCCCATCTGCTGCCGGTCCAGCAGCGCCAGGGGGCGTAAAAGACGGCCCAAAGGCGGCCAAAGGCCCCAGGTTCCACCCAGGCGGTGCGCCTTGGCGCCGGTGCCGAGTTTGAATCGGGCAAGCCCAGGGGCGCCCCCGGTATCGATTAAGCCAAGGTCGAGGCGGCAGATGCCCTTGGCGGCAAGCCAGCATGCGGCCTCCCACAGCAGAAGGGGATGGGCGCTGAGCTGTTTGCCGCGCGCAGTGGTATGGGCGATGTGGTAGGTAGCGCTGGTGCCGTGGGTCAGGATCAGGATGGCGGCAACGGGGTCTTTGCCCTCAAACGCTTGGAACAGTTTGGCCTGGCCCTTGTTCTCGCGCGCATAGGCAAGCGTGAGGGAGAGGGGCCAGCTGCGGTAGCCGCGGGCGGTTTGCTGTTTGGCGTCGGCTGCAAACAGCCAGTTACGCGGGTCGTGCGGCAGGTTCTGGCGGGTGAGGCGCAGGCCTTGGGATACGCCATGGTTCAGGCGGTTGCGCCATTTTTGATGCAGGGCTGCGCGGCGTTGGCCGGGATCGCCGCTGAGGTCCCAGAGGACGGCATGAGCAGGGGTGGCCAGAGGCACCGCGCCGAGGCGGGAAAGCTGCGGCGCGGGGGCTTCCGGCGACAGGATCAGCGGGGTGCGGCCCAGACCGCGCCTGCGCAAGGCTGCCATCAGCGGGGCGGGGATGCTCAGATCCGCCCGGTTCACCATCGCCAGGCGCAGCCCGCCGGGCAGGCGGCGGTGAAGAACAAGCAGATTCTGTGCGTCCTCCAGCATCAGCGGATCCTGCCCGCAGGCCATCAGCGCGCGGGCAAACTCCGGCGATTGCTGGAGGGCGCGGGGCTCGGGGCGGGCGGTTGCCGCTGCGGGCAAATCGGGATCGGGGGTGCTGTCGAACATGAGGCCATTAACGCGCTGGAAACCTAAATCATGGTTAACTTTCCGCATGAAGCAAACAAAACAGATCATGGGGCAGGCGGCCGCTGCCCCGCGGATGACCAAGGCCGCGGCGCTGCTGATTGCCATCGGGCTGTCGGTGCCGGTGTTTCTGGTGCTGACGCTGGTCGAGGTGTTTCTGCTCTGACGCAGCCGGGAGCGCTCCCGCGCCCGCGGGTGCATTGGCTGCGCCAATTGAACCTTGGCGGTCTTGGGCCGGGCGCCGCTTTGCGGCGCGCTGCTGCGCAGCGGGAAGATTGCTGAGAGGCGCTTAAGGGCAGGTTTGCCCTCAAGGCGCCTGTTTGAGTTTACCCTGGCCATCCCCGCCTCAAGGATAAACCGTGCTGCGCACGGCGGCTGCGCCGTCCTTGACCCGGCGCTGGCCTGTTTTGGCGTGTGCCTTGAAGGATGCGCGACCGCGCCGCGCGGCTGCGCGGCGCTATGCCCGACGATGAAGGCCCATCTGTGATGGGGCGGGAATGGGCGGGAGGGCTTGCTGCAATAAAAAAAGGGAGCGCGCCGGCTCCCCTTTATCATGCCATTTCCGGCCTGTTCAGCCGTCCAGCCGGACCAGGGCGTGGCGCTTCTTGCCTGCGCTCAGCTTGATTGGTGAAGAGAGCGCGCCTGCGTCGATCATCAGGCCCGCATCCGTCAGCGGCTGGTCGTCGATCTTGGCGCCGTTCTCGGAAATCAGGCGCTTGGCGTCCTTGCCGGATTTGGCGAGACCGGATTTCACGATCAGCTGCACAATGGAAATGCCGTCGCCCAGGTCCTCTGAGGACAGCGAAAGGGTGGGGAGGTCATCGCCGACGCCGCCTTTCTCAAACACTTCGCGGGCGGTCGCTTCCGCGGCTGCTGCCGCTTCGACGCCGTGGCAAAGTGTGGTGACCTCATTGGCCAGGATTACCTTGGCGGCGTTGACCTCGGACCCTGCCAGCGCGCCGAGGCGCTCGCATTCGTCAACCGGCAGCTCAGTGTAGAGCTTCAGGAACCGGCCCACGTCAGCATCCGTTGTGTTGCGCCAGAACTGCCAGAACTCGTAAGGGGAGCGCATTTCGGGGTTGAGCCAGACGGCTCCATCGGCTGATTTGCCCATCTTTTTGCCGTCCGAGGTGGTCAGCAGCGGTGAGGTGAGGCCATAGACCTCGTGGTCGATCACCCGGCGGGTGAGGTCGATGCCGTTGACGATATTGCCCCACTGGTCCGAACCGCCCATCTGCAGGATGCAGCCGTAGCGGTTGTTCAGTTCCATGAAGTCATAGGCCTGCAGGATCATGTAGTTGAATTCCAGGAACGACAGCGACTGCTCGCGGTCGAGGCGCGATTTCACGCTCTCGAACGCCAGCATCCGGTTCACCGAGAAATGCCGCCCGATGTCGCGCAGGAACTCCAGGTAGTTGAGCCCGTCCAGCCATTCGGCGTTGTTCAGCATCAGCGCCTTGTTCGGCGCGTCGCTGTCGTAGTCGATGTAGGCGGAGAACACCTTCTTGATACCGGCGATATTGTCGTCAATCTGCGCCTCGGTCAGCAGCGGGCGCTCGTCGGCGCGAAAAGAGGGGTCGCCTACCTTGGTGGTGCCGCCGCCCATCAGGGTAATGGGCTGATGGCCGGTTTTCTGGAACCAGCGCAGCATCATGATCTGGATGAGCGAGCCGACGTGCAGCGATTTCGCTGTTGCGTCAAAGCCGATATAGGCCGGGCGCACACCTTGCAGCAGAGCCTCGTCCAGGCCCTGATAATCGGTGCAGTCCGCGAGGAACCCGCGTTCCATCATGACTGCGACGAAATCCGATTTCGGTGTGTAGGTCATAACATGCCTCGGTCTATGATTTTGCACCATGCCCTATAAATCGCATTGGCGCCGGTTGGAACCTGTTTTCCCGGCAAAATATGCGCTGTAGTATTGTTGGCAACGGGCGGGACGGTCCGGATCCTTGGAAGGGGCAGGGCCATGAGCAAAGCCATAGCAAAAACGGGTGCGGTCAGAGCACTGGGCGCGATGAGCGGCACCTCGCTGGACGGGGTGGATGCGGCGGTGGTGGTGAGCGACGGCGCGCGCATTCACGAATTTGGCGAGAGCAGCTACCGCGAGTATTCGGCGGAGGAACGCAGCATACTGCGCGCCGGCCTGGGCAAATGGACCGGGGTGGAGGCGGACGCCGCGGCAGAGGTCTGCGACGCGGCCCATGCGGCGGCGCTGGCGGAGTTCGGGGATGTGGAGATCATCGGTTTTCACGGTCAGACCCTGGCCCATGCGCCGCGCCTGCAGGGAACCTTGCAGGTGGGCGACGGGGCGGCCCTGGCCGAACGCTTGGGCACGCCAGTGGTCTGGGACTTCCGTTCTGACGACGTGTCGATGGGCGGCGAGGGCGCGCCGCTGGCGCCGTTCTTTCACTTTGCCTGTGCAAAATACATCGGCGCCGAAAGGCCGCAGTGCTTTCTGAACCTCGGCGGGGTCGGCAACCTCACCTATGTGGACCCGCGGTTTGAGCGGCCTGAGGAGCCCGGCGCGCTGCTGGCCTTCGACACTGGCCCGGCCAATGCGCCGGTCAATGATCTGGTGCAGGAGCGGCTGGGCATCCCTTGGGATGCGGATGGCAAGGTGGCGCGCTCCGGCACTGTGGAAACCGGTGCGCTGGAGCTGTTTCTGGCCGAGCCATACTTTGCAAGAATGCCGCCTAAATCACTGGACCGGAATGATTTTGCCGAGATGGTAGGGCTGGTGAAGGAGCTGAGCGATTCCGACGCTGCAGCGACTTTGATCGCCATGTGCGCTGCCAGCGTGGCGCAAGGGATGGAGCATTGCCCTGAGCCGCCTGAGGCGGTGCTGGTCACCGGCGGCGGGCGGCATAACCCGGTGCTGATGGAGATGCTGCGGGTGTCGCTCGATTGTGCGGTGAAGCCGGTTGAGGACGCAGGCCTGGATGGTGACATGCTGGAGGCGCAGGCCTTTGCCCATCTGGCGGTGCGGGTTGCGCGCGGGATGGCGACATCGGCGCCCGGCACCACCGGCGTGCGGGCTTGCGTCGGTGGCGGGGTGGTGAGCGTGCCGGGGGCGTGAGATGGGGACTTGGGGGACAAGAAACTTGGAAGTTTCTTGTCAAATTTCTTCGAAGAAATTTGTGCCGCCTTTGGCGGGCGGTCAGCGGGAGATCTGCCGGAGATAATCTGCAGAGAACTCCCGATACCCATCCGAAGTCGACTTCAGATGCGCCTGCGTGATCTCATGGAACGCGGGCAGCTGGTAGAAAGGCACATTCGGAAAGGAATGATGTTCCGCGTGATAGGGCATGTTCCAGGCCAGAAAACGCAGCAGACGGTTGGTGAAGGTGGTGCGGGAGTTTTCCAGCATGTTGGCAACTGGCGGACAGAGCCCGTGTTCTGCCAAGAGATAGGCGCGCAGGAACGGCTGGCCGATCAGCAGCGGCACAAGCCACAGCCACAAAACCAGCGGTGACGCCAGCAGGCTCAGCAGCGCGGCTGTATAGACCGCCAGCAGCACCCGCGCCTCCAGCCGCATGTGCGCGTGGCGGCGTTCCGGCAGGTACGGCGCATCAATGGTGCCAAAGGCGTTGCGCCATAGGGTTCCCGCCATGCCGCGCCAATAGCCCCAGCCGCTGAGGTATTTGAGCCATTGCGGAACGGTCTCCGGGCGTGGCCCTTGTTCCAGCTCGGGGTCGCGTTCGGGGTCGTTGGTGAACTTGTGATGCGCCAGGTGATAGTAGCGGAACCAGACAAAAGGCAGCGCCATGGCCAGGGCGCAGAAATGGCCTGCGGCCTCGTTCAGCCACTTGCTGCGGAACGGGGTCTGGTGGGTGCATTCGTGGCTGAGGGTAAACAGGAAAACCAACAGCACCCCCTGCGGCAGCATCAAGACCGGCCAGAAGGGCACTTGCAGTGCAATGCCCGTGGTGCAGACAGCCAATGCGGCAAGGTACAGCGCAAGGTGCTGCAGCCCCGCAGCATCGGAACGGGTGGTCAGAGACGCTTTGGTCTCCGGCGGCAGCGACTTGATAAGGGCGGTGTGATCCATATGCGCAGACATATGGACAGTCTTGTCCAGTCTTGTGATTCGCCGCAAGAGGCGGGGTCAACCACGCGGGATGTCAAAGCCAGGCGCAGCGAGTTTGAATCCTTCGAACTGGAAACCGGGCGAGACGGTGCAGCTCACCAGTGTGTAGTCCCCGGTTGTGCGGGCAGCCTGCCAGTGACCTTTGGGCACGATCTGCTGCGGCGCGCCTTTGGTCAGATCAGGGGTCAGCATGTGGTCTTGTGCCGGGCCTTCCCCTGTCTCCGCCATCGACAGCACCAGCGGCGCACCGGCGTGGAAAAGCCAGATTTCAGTTGCATCGACCTGGTGCCAATGGCTGTCTTCTCCGCTCTTTAAAAGGAAGTAAATACAGGTGCCTGCGGGCCGCCCTTCATTCTCCGCCCGCCAGGTTTCCCGGTACCAGCCGCCCTCCGGGTGCTGCTGCAGGCGCAAGTGCTGGATGATCCGATCGGCGGTCATTGCGGCAAACTCCCTGTGGTGCTTGGCCTCTTTGGCGCTGGTAAATCTGTATCCGGCGCATATGTTTGGGCCATGACACTCACGATCCCCTTTGACAATACATATGCTGCCCTGCCGGGGCAGTTCTACTCCAAACTGGTGCCGCAACCGGTGAAGGCGCCCAGGCTGATTGCCTTCAACGAGGATCTGGCCCGGGTGATGGGCATAAGCCCGGGCGAGGCGGCGGAGATGGCAGAGGTCTTTGGCGGCAACCTGGTGCCGGAGGGGGCTGATCCGCTGGCGCAGATCTACGCCGGGCACCAGTTCGGAACCTATAATCCGCAGCTTGGCGACGGGAGGGCGATCCTGCTGGGGGAGACTGTCGGGACGGACGGCAAACGGCGCGACATCCAGCTGAAGGGCTCGGGCCGCACGCCGTACTCCCGCGGCGGCGATGGCCGTGCATGGCTGGGGCCGGTGCTGCGCGAATATGTGGTCAGCGAGGCGATGCATGCGCTTGGCGTCCCCACCACCCGCGCATTGGCGGCGGTGGAAACCGGCGAGACCGTCTGGCGCGAAGGGGCCCTGCCCGGTGCGGTGCTGACGCGGGTGGCCTCCAGCCATCTGCGGGTGGGGACGTTTCAGATCTTCGCGGCACGCGGCGACAAACACAGCCTGCGGCAGCTGACGGGCTACGCGATTGCCCGCCATTACCCGGAAGCGGATGGTGCCATGGGGCTGCTGCGTGCGGTGCGTGATGCCCAGGCGGAATTGATTGCGGCCTGGATGGGCGTGGGATTTATCCATGGGGTTATGAACACTGACAATTCCGCAATCTCGGGCGAGACAATCGACTATGGGCCTTGCGCCTTCATGGATGTCTACCATCCGCATACGGTGTTTTCCTCGATCGACCGCGGGCGGCGCTATGCCTATGCCAACCAGCCTTCGATTGCAGTGTGGAATCTGGCACAGCTGGCCACCGCGCTGATCCAGCAGCTGGACGACCCGCAGGTGGCGGTTGAGGAAGCCACGGAGATTGTCCATGCGATGCCGCAGTTGACCGAAGACGCCTGGCTGACCCGCTTCCGTGCCAAGCTGGGGATCACTACGACGCAGGAAAATGACCTGGAACTGGTCACTGGCCTGTTGGAGCGGATGGCGGAAAACCAGAGCGATTTCACCAACAGTTTCAGGGCGCTGTCTGAGGGCACGGCACGGGATCAGTTCACCGATCCGGCGGCTTTTGATACTTGGGCCGAAGGCTGGCAGGCGCGGCTGGCGGATGAGCCGGATCCGCAGGCCGTGATGAGGGCTGCCAACCCGGCCTTCATCCCGCGCAATCACCGGATCGAGGAGATGATCGCAGGCGCTGTGGCAGGTGACTTTGGGCTGTTCCACCGGTTGAAGACGGTGCTGGCCAGCCCATATGCGGACCAGCCGGAACACACGGATCTGCAACGCCCGCCCGCACCGGAAGAGGTGGTGCAGGCGACCTTCTGCGGGACCTGATCCGCTTCTTTCTGGTTTCAAATACCTCCGGGGGTGAATTGAGCCGAAGGCTCAAGAGGGGGCGGGCAGCCCCCCCCGGCCACGCCTGCGGCGGGATGACAGTTGTGTTTCAGATGTGTCCTGCGCCAAACTCAGGACAGGCCTGGAGAGACCGGATGCTCAATCGACCGCCGCAGGACACGCTGCGGGTTGCCACCTATAATATCCAGAAATGCATCGGTCTGGACCTGCGCCGCCGGCCTGAACGCACATTGCAGGTATTGGCAGGGCTGGGCGCGGATATCGTGGTGCTGCAGGAGGCCGACAAGCGCCTGCCGCCACGGCCCGCAGCGCTGCCGCATTTCCTTGTTGAGGAAACCGGATGGCTGGCGGCGGATCTGGGCGGGGCAGGGTCGCTTGGCTGGCATGGCAATGCGGTACTTTTCAAAGACGGGGTGGAGCTTCTGGACAAGGGACATATCCCGCTGCCCGGGCTGGAGCCGCGCGGCGCGGTTTGGGTGCTGCTTGAAACGGCGCTGGGTCCGGTGCGGGTGATCGGGGCTCATCTTGGGCTGACCGGGCGGGCGCGGCGTGAACAGATGCATGCCCTGGCCCGTGCAGCAAAACGCGAGGACAGTGCGGTGGTGCTGGCGGGGGATTTCAATGAGTGGTCGCGGGGGGCTGTGCTGCAGCATATCGCTCCGGGGCTGACATTTCTGCCGCCCAAGGCGAGTTTTCCTGCGCTGCGGCCTTTGGGAGCGCTGGACCGGATTGCGCATTGCCGGCGATTGAAGGCGGTGGCGCATGGGGTGCATGGGGCGCGGCCGGCGCATATCGCGTCGGACCATTTGCCGGTCTGGGCGGATTTGCGGGCCGTGTGATGCTGCCGCGTGGGCGTGGCTCCCGCGCCTTACCGGATGAATTGCTTTGGGCAATTCCCCGTCAGGCTTGGGCCGGGCGCTGCTGCGCAGCGCGGGGGGGCTCCGCCCGTTCGAAACGGAAACTGTCTCCCGGCCAGTTTCCAGGACGTTACTCACAGCTGAGAGGCGCTTAAGGGCGGGCTGCCCTTAAGCGCCGGTTTGCGTGTTTACTGGGCTGTTCCGCACCAAGGGTGAACAGCGATGACGCCGTCCTTGGCCCAGGCCAGCACGGGCAGGATTAGCGCGCGCGCTGTTTCTGCCCGCCGTGCTGGCCGCCGCCGGGGGTCCCGCCGCCGGCGCTTGCACCCTGGGGTTTGCCCTTGCCGCCACCGCCGCCGCGGCGGCGCTGGCCGCCGGGTTTGCCGCCGCCGAAACCGCCGCCGCCGCCGCGGCGTCCGCCGGGACGGCCGCCGGGTTTGCCAGCAGCTGCGGGATCCGGCAGCGCCTCCCAGGCGCGGCCCGAAGCGACGGGGATGGTGGTTTTCATCACCTTTTGGATCGCCTTCAGCTCTTCCATTTCATCGGGTGAGCAGAACGCGATGGCGGCGCCGTCCTTGCCCGCGCGCGCGGTGCGGCCGATGCGGTGCACATAGGCGTCCGGCACATTAGGCAGTTCGTAGTTGTAGACGTGTTTCACATCCGGGATATCCAACCCGCGGGCCGCCACATCGGTGGCGACCAGAACCTTGATGTCGCCCGACTTGAAAGCGGCAAGGGCGCGTTCGCGCTGGCCCTGGGATTTGTTGCCGTGAATGGCAGCAGCGGCAAAGCCTGCTTTGTCCAGCACCTTCATCAGCTTTTCCATACCGTGTTTGGTGCGGCCGAAGACCAGCGCGCGCTCGTCCTTGTGGTCTGCCAGCAGCTCTTTCAGCAGGCTCAGCTTTTCCGCCTTGGCGATGAAATGCACCGATTGGGTGACCTTGTCGGCGGCCTTGCCCGGAGGCGAGACTTCGATCCGGACCGGGCTTTGCAGATAGGAGTTGGCGATCTCGTTCATCTGCTTGGGCATGGTGGCCGAGAACAGCATGGTCTGGCGCTCGGCCGGCAGCAGGGCTGCGATCTTGCGCAAGGTGTGGATGAAGCCCAGGTCCAGCATCTGGTCGGCTTCGTCCAGCACCAGGAAGTCGCAGGAACCGAGATCCAGCGCGCCGCGGTCCAGAATGTCGATCAGCCGGCCCGGAGTGGCGACCAGAATGTCGGTGCCTTTGGCGATGCGGGAGATTTGCGGGTTGATGGAAACGCCGCCGACCACCAGGCCGACCTTCATCGGGGTGTTTTCGGTCAGGCCCTTGAGGGTTGCGGCGATCTGGTTGGCCAGTTCGCGGGTCGGCGCCAGCACCAGACCGCGCACGGTATTGGCGGCGGGCTTGCGGCCGTATTGCATCATCTGCGCGATCAGCGGAACGCCGAAGGCTGCGGTTTTGCCGGTGCCGGTCTGCGCCAAGCCTAGCACATCCTGGCCATTCAGCGCATGCGGAATGGCACGGGCCTGGATCGGGGTGGGGTCGTTGAGGCCCAGGTCCTGGAGACGGGCGAGGAGCTTTTCGGGAAGCCCCATGGTCGAAAATTCAGTCACGTATCGTCCTTTCACAGCCCTGCGTCAGCACGGGCCGGATCCGCTGCGAACAGCGGTTTCTTGCGGGGCAGGGACCTCGGGCGCGCGCTGGCCGGATGCCAGGCCGCTGGCCTCTGCAATCCCCACGCGTGATTTTGGGAATGGCGGCATATCACTTGACCCCGGATAGTCTGGTACGCACATGCGGTGCGGCCGGTCTTGGTCTCTGCTCACGCGGCAGGGAGGGATGCCTGGGCGTCAAATGGCTGTGGATATGGCGGTTGTCAACCATTGATGCCGGCGAAAAGCCTGTTTTCGACGCAGATTGCATCCGCTAAAGAGGAAGACCAGAAAACCGCGAGGACCATCGATGCCAAAGCCGATTATCGCCCGTTGCGAAGCCAAGGGGCTGCGTATGACCGGCCAGCGCCGGGTGATTGCCCAGGTGCTGCAGGACAGCGGTGATCACCCGGATGTCGAAGAGCTGTATGCCCGCGCCAGCGCGAGGGATGCGGCGATCTCCATCGCCACCGTCTACCGCACGGTGAAACTGTTCGAGGAGGCAGGCATACTGGAACGGCTGGAGTTCGGCGACGGGCGCGCACGGTACGAGGATGCTGAACGGGATCACCACGACCATCTGATCGACATGAACACCGGTGAGGTGATCGAGTTTTGCGACCCGGAGATCGAGGAACTGCAGGAGCGGATTGCACGCAAGCTGGGTTATGAGCTGCGCGGGCATAAGCTGGAGCTGTACGGGGTGCCGCGCAAGGCGGAGTGAGCCGCTGGCTTGCGGCAGGCCGTTTTCTTGGTAAGAAACGGTCCGGAAAACACGTGTTTTCCGGGACGGAATTTTTGCAAAATTCCGGCTGCAGCGGCGGTTGGAGCTGCAGGTCGCATCACGAAAATTGATATTTGAACGCACGCCTTGTCATGAAACAGGGTCGGAAACGGAGTTGCCGGGGCCGGTTTGCTGCTGTTTTACCCGGAGAGCCTGGCGCCGCGCCGGGCTGAGTTATGGGACGCGCGCTTATGAACAACCTGCACGGCATTCTGCTGGTCATTGCCTCGATGGCTTTTTTCACCCTTGAAGACATGTTCATCAAGCGCCTGTCGGGCACCTTGCCGGTGGGGCAGATCCTGATTTTCCTGGGCCTGGGCAGCGGGTTTGTCTTTGCGGTCATGGCCAAGATGCAAGGGCACAGGTTGCTGGCGGCGCGTGCCTGGCGGAAGAAGCCGGTGATGCGGGCTGCTATGGAAGCGGTGTCGGCGATGGGGTTTGCCTCGGCTTTGGCGCTGGTGGATATCTCGACTGTGGCCGCGGTGTTTCAGGCAACGCCCTTGGTGATCACCATGGGCGCGGCGCTGTTTCTGAAAGAGGATGTTGGCTGGCGCCGCTGGCTGGCGATCTGCCTGGGCTTTGCCGGGGTGCTGCTGATCATCCGGCCCGGGCTGGACGGGTTTGAACCGGCGGCACTGCTGGTTGTGGTGGCAGTGCTGGGGGTTGCGGCGCGCGATCTGATGACCCGCACAATGGATGCCGGAGTGCCCTCTACCGTGCTGAGTTTTCAAGCGTTCATGGCGGTGATCCCGGCGGGCGTTTTGCTGCTGATCTTCACGCCGGGCGATGCGCAGGTGCTGGCGGGCGGCGAATGGGTGATGATGGCTGGCGGCGTGCTGTTCGGGGTGCTGGGCTACTACGGGATCGTGACGGCAATGCGGGTTGGCGATGCCTCGGCGGTGACGCCGTTTCGCTATACCCGGCTGCTGTTTTCGATCTTTGCAGGCGTTATCGTCTTCGGCGAACGCCCCGATACTCTGACCCTTGCGGGCTCTGGGCTGATCATTGCGTCCGGGCTTTATACCTTTGTGCGCGAGCAGCGGCTGGCCCGGCGGGCGCGGCGCGCGGCGGCTGCTGCGGCCTGAGGTCTTAGGCCGCAGGCGCTGCGCGCAATTGTTCAATCCTGTTGGCGCAAACAAGGCAATGTTAGCCCTAAATCGCCGCTTTCATGCATGTTAGCGATAACGAGCCTGGTTTACATTTCCCCCGCGGCTGGTATGACGCTGGCAACAGAACGCGCCGCTTTCAGGCCAAACCAAGGATGGACAGATGAGCACCATTATCGACATTCACGCCCGTGAGATCCTCGACAGCCGGGGCAACCCGACGGTTGAGGTCGACGTGATCCTGGAAGACGGCACCATGGGCCGCGCTGCTGTGCCCTCGGGTGCCTCGACCGGCGCCTATGAGGCGGTGGAAAAACGCGACGGTGACAAATCCCGTTACATGGGCAAAGGCGTGCTGGAAGCGGTTGCCGCGGTGAACGGCGAGATTGCTGAAGAGCTGGTCGGCTTTGACGCCTGTGAGCAGGTCGCCGTCGATATGGCGATGATCGAGCTCGACGGCACCGAGAACAAGGCCCGTCTGGGCGCCAATGCGATTCTGGGCGTGTCGATGGCGGTGGCCAAAGCAGCTGCCGATTTCACCACCCAGCCGCTGTACCGTTATATCGGCGGCACGTCGGCGCGGGTGCTGCCGGTGCCGATGATGAACATCATCAACGGCGGCGAGCATGCCGACAACCCGATCGACATTCAGGAATTCATGATCATGCCGGTGGCCGCGGAGAACATCCGCGACGCGGTGCGCATGGGCTCCGAAGTGTTCCACACCCTGAAGAAGGAACTGTCAGCGGCAGGCCTGTCGACCGGGATCGGCGACGAGGGCGGCTTTGCCCCGAACATCGCCTCCACCCGCGAAGCGCTGGATTTTGTTCTGAAATCCATCGAAAAGGCGGGCTACAAGCCGGGTGAAGAAATCTATCTGGCGCTGGATTGCGCAGCGACCGAATACTACAAGGACGGCAAATACGTGCTGTCCGGCGAGGGTAAGACCCTGTCGTCGGAGGAAAACGTGGCCTATCTGGCGGCGCTGGTGAACGACTACCCGATCATCTCGATCGAAGACGGCATGGGCGAAGACGACTGGGACGGCTGGAAGGCCCTGACCCAGGAGATCGGCGGCAAGGTGCAGCTGGTGGGCGACGACCTGTTTGTGACCAACCCGGCGCGTCTTGCCGAGGGTATCGAGCGCGGCTGCGCCAACTCGATGCTGGTGAAGGTGAACCAGATCGGCACCCTGACCGAGACCTTGAAGGCGGTCGATATGGCGCATCGTGCGCGCTACACCAACGTGATGTCGCACCGCTCTGGCGAGACCGAGGATGCCACCATTGCCGACCTCGCGGTTGCCACCAACTGCGGCCAGATCAAAACCGGCTCACTGGCGCGCTCCGACCGGCTGGCGAAGTACAACCAGCTGATCCGGATCGAGGAAATGCTGGGTGAAGTGGCCGAATACGCAGGCCGCTCGATCCTGAAGCGCTGATCGCAGCCGCTTGATCATTGCACTGTGCCCCGGCAAGGCTGGGGCACAGAAAACCCCGGCTCCGGAAAGAGCTGGGGTTTTCTGTAAAGACGTTCGGGTTGCCTTATGAAAACACTTTCCTTTGCTGCGCTGGCCGTCGCTGCCGCAGCTTCAGCCTCTGCGGCTCCTGGCGCCGAAGAAACCTGCAAGGCACTTGCCGCCCGCATGCAGGGAGACGGGCCTGGAATGAACCTGTGCACCTGCACTTACAAGCTGGCCGATAACATCTTGGATGGAGACATCAAGACGCTGCTGTTCCTGTCCTGGACAGACGGCATCGACCGCCGGGCAGAAGCTGATGCCCTGAAACCCCGCGGACGGGCCAGCAAACAGGTCAAAAAGCTGGAGCGGGCAGTCAGAAAGAAATGTTCGCCGTTTTGACATCCTTTGGGATAAGGCCGGTTTACCAATTTTTTCCTGTCATGGGAAATTTTTGACAGGGAACGCCTTCCGCAAGGTCATGGCCGGGCGTTGACCTGCATCAATTCCCGGCCCTGTCGGAGCAGGCATTCTGCAGCTGAACTTTCAAAGCAGGAGCTTGTCATGACCCCCGCGCGTTTTATCGTCCTTTCACTTATCTCCCTGCAGCTGCTGCTTGCAGCCTGTACCGCACCCGATACCTATCCTATCAGTGGCGAAGAATGCGGGCCGTCGGACCCGGTTCAGGATCTTGATGCCAGCGATTGCCTGACACCGATTGTCTCCTGATCAGCAGATCCTGGCGTCTTTGCTTTCCTGACTGCAGCTTACCTTGCCTGCCTGAAGACGGCGGGAAACGTGCCTTTCTTTGCGTAAGTTTGCCGGGTTCCGCGAATTCAGGTTTCTCTGACGCTGCGTGTACGGGCGGGTGCTGCTTGTGTGGCCCGGTTCACAGACGGTCCATCACGGACATGTTATCTCTGTCTTACGCGGTCCGGTTGTTACCGCGGGAGAGGAGAGACCGCCATGTCATATCGAGGTTTACGGAGATTGGCAGTTCTGGCGGGTCTTTCCGTACTGCTAGGGTGCAGCGGGCCGGGATACTACCCGCTTGGCGGGGGAACCGCTGCACCGTCGGATCCGGTCAGAAGTATGAGTGCAACGGCCGGTTTCATGAACCATCCGGGAATTTAGGACCGGATGGCTGGCGCCCTGGCCGGGGGCAGAGCGTCAGAACCAAGGGGTGAGCGGCGGCACATCTTAGTCCGCCGCGGTGCATGAGGTTCCATCACCGCGCGAACTGGCACATTGTTTTGTCTGGCTGTTTTGAATTGCCACCGTGCCTGCCGCAGCTCCTACTGCCATTTCGGCAGCGATAGAACAGGCTCTTTGGGGGGAGAGCGGGCCAAAGGGTGCGGCATGACGGCTGTGCCCTTTGGCTTACAAGTCCTTCGTCATCAGCATGTAGGTGTCGCGCGGCTTGAACCGGGTGCGCAGATAGAGCCGCTGGGCGGTTTCGTTTTCACGGTCCACCTCCAGATGCAGGGCACGCAATCCAACTGTGGCCAGGGTTTTCGGCAGTTCAGTCAGCACCTCGGTGGCGACGCCGCGGCCGCGCACGGCGGGGCGGATGTACAGTTCATCCACAAAGCCGTCCATGCCGCCGAATTCCACAGACCAGCCAAAGGTAATGACGATATAGCCGATCGGCGCGCGGGTCGGGCCGATCAGGTAGACGGCGCCGTAGGGGTGGCCGTTCAACAGAGGCTCAACCCCGGCGCGGCGGTGGTCCTCGGTTGTTTCCAGACCGGATTCGGCATGGAATGCGGCAACCAGAGACAGCACCCTGTCCAGGTGTTCGGGCTTGGCGAGGTGCAGGGCGGCGCTCATAGTCGGGCGAGCCTTTCGGTCAGGAGTTTAAAGAAACCGTCCGCGTCGGCATCGCCGATAAACAGGGCGTTGGGTTTGCGGTCTGTGACGCCCCACCAATCGGCGACGGTCATTCCGAGGGTGAGGTCCGAACCGGTTTCGATCTCGACGTTCACATGGCGGCCGCAGAACAGGCCGGGCTGCAGCAGCCAGGCGATGACGCAGGGGTCATGCAGCGGGCCGCCTTCGGAGCCGTATTTTTCCACATCGAAGCGTTCGAAGAAATCCAGCATATCTGCGGTGAAGGTGCCCACGCGGGAATTCAGGGCGCGGATCGCCGCGGTGCGGGGTTTGGTGGCCAGAACCTTATGCGTCACGTCCAGCGGCATCACAGTGATCGGTGCGCCGGATCTGAACAGGATTTCAGCGGCTTCCGGGTCGACGTAGATGTTGAATTCAGCCGCCGGGGTGATGTTGCCGACCTCGAAATAGGCGCCGCCCATCATCACGACTTCCTGCACCCGTTCGATGATATCGGGGGCGGTGTTGAAGGCGGCGGCAATGTTTGTAAGCGGTCCCAATGTGCAAAGGGTGACAGTGCCCGCCGGTTCGCGGCGCAGGGTGTCTATGATGAAATCGACGCCGTGCCCTTCGGCCAGCGGCATGTCCGGCTCCCACAAATCAGGCCCGTCAAGGCCGGTTTGGCCATGCACATGTTCGGCGGTGATCAAAGGCCGGCAAAGCGGTGCCTTGCTGCCCGCGTAGACCGGCACATGCGGCTGGCCGGCAGCTTCGCAGACAATCCGGGCGTTCTTGCTGGTGAGCGGAAGCGGCACATTGCCTGCGACGCAAGTGATACCGAGCAGATCCAGGTCTTCGGGACTGGCCAGTGCCAGCAGGATGGCCACTGCATCATCCTGTCCCGGATCGGTGTCGATGATGATTTTTCTGGGGCTCATGGCGCACTCCGCTGGTGGTGAGCTGTGAGACTACGCGCAGTTTTGCCGGGATTGAACCGCTGCCGCACAGGTCTGCGCAAATTTCCGGGCATTTTCTGCGACGGATGTTTGCGGGTGCCGCGTTTGGTTCCTATGTTTGCTTGACGCAACGGCAATGCGGGCGGGATGGCCCGGCATCCGTGGTGGAATTTTGTCAGGCCCGGGTTCGGGCAGTATTGGTGCGCCGCGGTTTAGCGGCAAACGCAGATAATTGATTTCAATGGGGAGTTGATCCGATGGCCAAAGAGCCCAAAGTTGTTGGCGATATCCTGAAGGACAAGAAGATGACCGCGGCGTACATGGAGTACTGCAAGCGGCGCTATTGCCTGAACGAATTCATGTTCACCCAGAATAAAGGTAACCCGGACTCCCTGTGGACCCGCTACATGGACCAGAAAAAGGGCAAGGAGCCGGTGAATATCACCTCCAAGACCTATAACGCGGCCAAGGTTCTAGCGGAGAAGGGCGACTTCAAAAGCGGTGACTGGAAGAAGATCATCGCGACCGGCAAGGATGAGGTGGTGAAGATGCTGAACAAGGACGTCATGGGCTTTACCGGCAGTGATGAGTACAAGAAATACGTCGCCGAGAACGGCATGGGGGATCCCAAAAAGGCGGCCAAGCTGCTGGGCATCAGCGACGTGAAGAAGCTGAAGGACGTGATGGTCAATATTGCCGTGAATGACAAGAAATCGGCGGAGAAGCTGTGGAAAGATCTGATGAAGAAGGAAAAGATCCTGCAGGATTTCAAGACCATCATGGGAAATTTGAAAAAGGCCGGCCTGGCCTGAAGCCTGCGGCTGTCACCCGGCGGCTGCGCCGCCGGGTTCGTTTGAGTATTTTTGAAAAGGTGAAACTGGCAGTCTGGGCTAGGTGCGCTCGTCTGCCTTCACCGCGTCCCAGAGCGCGTCCATTTCGGCCAGATCACTGTCCTCCGGGCGTTTGCCGCGGGCGGCGAGCTTGGCTTCGACGCCTTCAAACCGGCGGGTGAATTTGGCGTTGGCGGCGCGCAGGGCGGCCTCGGGTTCAACCCCCAGATGGCGGCCCAGGTTGGCCATCACAAACATCAAGTCGCCGAATTCTTCTTCGACTTCCGTGTGGGTGAGGGTGTCGCGGGCTTCGACCAGTTCGGCGCATTCTTCGGTGATCTTGGCGATGACGTTATCCGCTGAGGGCCAGTCAAAGCCGACGCGCGCGGCGCGTTTCTGGAGTTTATAGGCGCGCAACAGGGCGGGAAGGCCAACTGCGACGCCGTCCAGGGTGCCGGTTTCGGCTTTGCCTGCGCGCTCGGCCGCCTTGATCGCCTCCCAGTCCTGGGTCTGCTGCTCGGCGGATTTTTCGCGGCTTTCGTCGCCGAAGACATGCGGATGGCGCGAGACCATCTTGTTGGACATGGTGGTGACCACGTCCTGGAAGGTGAAATGCCCTGCCTCCTGCGCCATTTGGGCGTGGAAGACGGATTGAAACAGCAGATCGCCCAGCTCTCCCTTCAACTCGTCCCAGGCTTCGCGTTCGATTGCATCGGCAACTTCGTAAGCCTCTTCAATGGTATAGGGGGCGATGCTGGCGAAATCCTGTTCGACGTCCCAGGGGCAGCCGGTATAGGGGTCGCGCAGGCGCGCCATGATTTCCAGCAGACGCTCGATGCCTGCTGTTTCATTGTGGATCAGATCTGTATCGGGCATTGCGGCGGCTCTTGTTCCAGTGTCAGATGCATCAATCCCGAGTCTGAAGCAGGAGTCCACCCCAATGCCCGTTGTGAACCGAATTGCCGATTACGCCGAGGAGATGAAGGCCTGGCGGCGGCATCTGCACCAGATCCCGGAGCTGGCGCTGGACCTGCCCAAGACGGCGGCGTTTGTGGTGGAGCGGCTGCGGGAATTCGGCGTTGATGAGTTGCATGAGGGCATCGCTCAGACCGGCATGGTGGCGATTATCAACGGGCAGGGGGAGGGGCCGACCATCGGCTTGCGGGCTGACATGGATGCGCTGCCGATCCCGGAAGAAACCGGGGTGGAGTATGTTTCGGGCCACGAGGGCAACATGCATGCCTGCGGCCATGACGGGCACACCACGATGCTGCTGGGAGCGGCGAAATACCTGGCGGAGACACGCAATTTCAGGGGCCGGGTGGCGCTGATCTTTCAGCCCGCAGAGGAGGCCATCGGCGGTGCGCGCATCATGGTCGAAGAAGGCATCATGGAGCGGTTCGGTATCGGTGAGGTTTATGCGCTGCACAATGCGCCTGGCCTGCCGGAGGGGCATTTCCTGACCACGCCGGGGGCGCTGATGGCCGCGGTGGATACCTTTCACATTCACATTCAGGGGCAGGGCGGCCATGGGGCGATGCCGCATGAAACCCGCGATCCGGTGATGGCGGCCTGCGGTATGGCACAGGCGATCCAGACGATTGTGTCACGCAACCATCACACGCTGGAGGATCTGGTGATCTCGGTCACCCAGATCCACACCGGCAGCACCGACAACGTGATCCCGGACACTGCCTATATCAACGGCACCGTGCGGACCTTTAACCCGGAGGTGCAGAAGATGGTGATGCGGCGGATGAAGGAGATCGTGGCGGGCCAGGCGGCGAGCTATGGCGTTGAGGCGGAGCTGGACTATGAAATTGGCTATCCGGCGACGTTCAATGACGCGGAGAAGACCGGTTTTGCGGTGGAGGTTGCCAGGGAAATCGCAGGCGCGGGAAATGTCGAGCCTGATGGCGGGCGCGAGATGGGGGCAGAGGATTTTGCCTATATGCTGCAGGCGCGGCCCGGATCGTACTTGTTTTTGGGGCAGGGCAGCACCGCCGGGCTGCATCACCCCAAGTATGATTTCAATGATGCGATTGCGCCGGTCGGTGCATCGTTCTTTGCCCGTCTGGTGGAGCGGGCGCAACCGGTGGGCGGTTAGGGGCCTGCACTGATGACAGGGGCTTGCAAAGCGGCTATTTGATCAAAAGCTGAAGCCGCAGAACAGGGACGCACCGCCATGGCACTGGAAGACGCAAAACATATGATCGACCACGCCTTTACCCGCGAGGATCTTAAGGGGCTGAGTTTTGAGATCACCTTTGGCGGGGCGATGTCCTTTTTGCGCCGCAAGTACACCAAGGATCTGACCGGTGTTGATATTGCCGTCACCGGTGTGCCCTTTGACCAGGCGGTGACCAACCGGCCCGGCACACGGCTGGGGCCGCGGGCGATCCGCGAGGCGTCCTGCTTGCAAAGCCCGGACGAACCCTATGGCTGGCCTCATAAACCGCTGAGCACGCTGGCGATTGCCGATTACGGCGACATGGCTTTTGATCATGCCAATGTGCCGGGGTTTCCGGCGGCGCTGACGGAGCATATCCGGGGTATTCTGGCGCAGAACACGGCCTCGGTTGTGCTGGGCGGGGATCATTACATCAGTTTTCCGATCCTGAAAGCCTATGCGGAGAAATACGGGCCGATTTCGCTGCTTCAGTTTGATGCCCATACCGACACCTGGCCGGATGACAACATGGACCGGGTGGATCACGGAACCATGTTCTATAAGGCGGTGAAGATGGGGATCGTGGATCCGGCGACTTCGGTACAGGTTGGGATCCGCACCACCAATGACGATACGCTGGGCGTCAATATCATCGATGCCCCGACAGTGCATGAGATCGGCCCTGTTGAGACCGCCAAGCGGATCAAGGCGATCCTGGGAGATCGCCCGACCTACCTTACCTTTGACATCGACTGCCTGGACCCGGCTTATGCGCCCGGCACCGGCACGCCGGTCTGGGGCGGGCTGACCTCGGCGCAGGCCGCGCGCATCCTGCGGGAGATTGCCGGCATCAATATCAAGGGTGGTGACGTGGTGGAGGTCTCTCCCCCCTTTGACACGACCGGCGCAACTGCTATTGCCGGGGCACATGTGGCGACGGAGATCATCTGCCTTCTGGGCTGGAACATGAGAGACAATGACTGACTTCAATCAACCGATCAGCGGAAATGACCTGGCCCGGTTTTCAGGGCCGAACACCTTTATGCGGCTGCCGCAGGCAACCTCGCTGGACGGCTTGGATGTGGCTGTGCTGGGGGTTCCGATGGATATCGGCACCTCGTGGAGGTCGGGCACCCGGTTCGGCCCCAAGCAGATCCGCGCTGAAAGCGCGATGCTGCGGCCCTATAACATGGCCACGGGGGCGGCGCCGTTTGACAGTCTGAATATCGGCGATATCGGCGATCTGGCGATCAATACGTTTTCGCTGCCGGAATCGCTGCGCATCATTCAGGAAAGTTATGAGGCGATCCTGTCCGGCGGGGTGATCCCGGTGGCGATGGGCGGCGATCATTCGATCACCCTGCCGATCCTGCGCGCCATTGCCAAGAAGTACGGCCCCGTGGCGCTGGTTCATGTGGATGCCCATGCGGATGTGAACGACGAGATGTTCGGCGAGCGCGAGACCCACGGCACTGTGTTCCGCCGCGCCTTTGAAGAAGGGTTGATCGTTCCGGACAAGACCTATCAGATCGGCATCCGCGGCACCGGCTATGCCGCCAGCGATTTTTCCGAGGCGCAAAGCTGGGGTTTCCAGCATTTCCCGGCGCAGGAATTGTGGGGGCGGCAGCTGCATCAGATGGGTGCGGAAATTCGCCGCGATATCGGCAATAGGCCGGTCTATGTGTCTTATGATATTGATAGTCTTGATCCGGCCTATGCGCCGGGCACCGGCACGCCGGAAATCGGCGGGCTGACCACGCCGCAGGCGCTGGAGCTGATCCGGTCGCTGAAGGGGGTGAATATCGTGGGCTGTGACCTGGTGGAGGTGTCGCCGCCTTATGATCCCTCGGGCAATACCGCTTTGGTGGGGGCCAATCTGCTCTATGAGCTGCTGTGCGTGCTGCCGGGGGTGGCGACAAAATAAGCGGTCCGGCCTGAACGTCAGGCCGGGGGAGGGCCGCAGAGGGAGGAGGCAAGGGTTGACCTTGAAACCGCAATGAGGCGGCTGATGCTGCTTGGCTGGCTGGTACTGGCGGCAGGCATTGCTGTGCTGGGCTTTGTCCGGCTGGCGCCAAGCGATCCGCTGGACTGGAACACCCAGCCGGAGTTCACCGAGGACAAGGAATTCCGCGGCGGCGTGTTCCGGGTGGTGCGCAGCGGCCCGGACGGGCTGGAGCGGTTTCACCGGATTGCCAGCCACGCCCCGCGCACCAGCGTGCTGGCGGGCGGCCCGGACGACGGGATGGTGACCTATATCACCCGCACCCAGGTGCTGGGGTTTCCGGATTACACCACCGCCGCGCAGGACGGCGATTTGCTGAAGGTCTATGCAAGGCTGCGGTTCGGCCGGTCGGATCTGGGCGCGAACCGGGAGCGGATCAATGGCTGGCTGGCGGAGATGGAAAATGCGCCGCAGGCCGCCGCTGCTGGAGAGTAAAGCGGGGCTTCCGCCTGTTCGCGGGCTTTTATGAAAAGCCCCTCGCAGTTGGGCCGGGCGCCGCGCAAAAGCGCGGCGCGGGCTCCGCCGCCTGAGGCGGCAGAGCCACTGGTTTGGCTGAGAAGCGCTTCAGGGGCAGGACTGCCTTGAAGACGCCAGTCTGGTTGTGTGTGTTTCTGCCGCGTCAAGGGCAAGCCGCGCTGGCGCGCGGTGGCTGCGCCACCCTTGACCCGGCGGTGCGGCGGCGTTGGTTTTCAAAGAATGACGGTGCTTGAAAGCTCTAATAAGAAGCTCCTATGCAATAGGGGCTACTGATTAAGGACGAGACATATGACAAGTGATTACAAAGATATGCTTTGCTACCGGCCGATAATGGCTCATGGAGACAAACGGTCAGTAACCTTCGAGTTTTCACCAACGGCCGGAGATCCGCCCAGCCCATGGCCTGAAGGAATGTGGACGTCACGCATTCGTCATATCGAGGCAGGATGTTTTGATGAGGAGACAAAGCGTAACTTTGCCAGCCACTGGACGCTTATAAACCCGGATGTACGGGATTTGCCTGAGGTTCTAGGTGAATTTAAAAGGATAGATCGTTCTTTTCCTGCATTCCGTCAAGAGTTGATGGAAGCCATTATGGCTGCCGATCCCGAGCTTTGCAGTTATGTGCCCGTATCACATTTGTACGATTTGCGGCATGGCAGGGTGATCGACAAGCCGGAGTATTTCTTTGCCGCGGTTCGCCAGACAAAGGATTCGCTGGATGTTGAAAACAGCGAAACCAGGACCATTTCCTTTCAAGATGGATCGACCATTCCGGGTCTTATGCCCAAAAGCCGGGTTCACAGGTCCTCACTGAAGGGCGCAATGCTGTGGCGCGACCAGAAATCTAGAGAAGTCCTGTGCACCAGTGAGTTCAAGGCACTGGCCGAGGCTGTCGGCTGCGTGGGAATGAGGTTTTACGAAGTAGGAATTTCTGAGGTCTGAAACCAGCCCGGCGAGCCGGGGGTACTGGTCTGCCAGATTAGAAACATCAGAGCAGCGGTACCTGCGGTGGCGCGCTCGACATGCCGGTCACATCCCCCAGCGACGCCGACAGGCAGCTGTTTTGCACTTCGCGCCACATCGGCACGTTCAGGGACATCTGGCATTGCGCCATGAACATGCGGCCGTCGACTTGCAGGCAGCGCAGCTCGCCTAGTTCCACGCGGGAGCCGGACTTGTCGGTGCAGTAGCAGTCAATGGTCTTGCCGCCTGGTCCTGTCACATCTGCCAGCGCCAGGCCGGGCAGGGTGAGGAGGATTGTGGCAATAAGAACTCTGGCATGTCGCATTGCTCTAGCATATCACATGAGGGCCGATTGGCCAAAACATGAACAAGAATAGGCGCGCCCATGGTCCCCGAAGAGCGGCTGGAACAGATCCTGCAGCGGTTTCAGTATCTTGAAGCCGCAATGGCGGATGGTGCCGGGGGCGGGGATATTGCGGCGCTGGCCAAGGAATATTCCGGCCTGCGCCCGGTGGCGGAGCAGATCAGCGCCTACCGTAAGTTGCTGAGCGATCTGGATGAGGCCGAGCTGATGCTGAGCGATCCGGACATGAAAGATCTGGCCGAGGAAGAGATTCCTGCGCTGAAGGCGGCGATCCCGGAGGCTGAACAGGCACTGCAGCTGGCCCTGCTGCCCAAGGATGCCGCGGATGGCCGCCCCGCGATGCTGGAAATCCGGCCCGGCACCGGCGGTGACGAGGCGGCGCTGTTTGCGGGTGACCTTCTGCGGATGTATCAGCGCTATGCCGAGGGGCAGGGCTGGAAGGTCGAGATCATCGAGGAACAGGCGACCGAGCTGGGCGGTATCAAGGAAGTGGTGGCGCATATCAAAGGCGAGAACGTCTTTGCCCGGCTGAAGTATGAATCCGGCGTGCACCGGGTGCAGCGGGTTCCAACGACCGAAAGCGGCGGCCGTATTCATACCTCGGCTGCCACCGTGGCGGTGCTGCCGGAAGCCGAGGATGTGGACATTCAAATTGATGCCAACGACATCCGCATTGACACCATGCGCGCCTCGGGTGCGGGGGGGCAGCATGTGAACACCACCGATTCGGCTGTCCGTATCACCCACCTGCCGACCGGGCTGATTGTGACGTCGTCGGAAAAATCCCAGCACCGCAACCGCGAAATTGCCATGCAGGTGCTGAAAACCCGTCTCTACGATCTGGAACGGCAGCGGATCGACAGCGAGCGGTCTGCGGACCGGGCGAGCCAGGTGGGTTCGGGCGACCGCTCAGAGCGCATCCGCACCTATAATTTTCCGCAAGGGCGGATGACAGACCACCGTATCAACCTGACGCTTTACAAGCTGGATCAGGTGATGGGCGGGGATCTGGACGAGATTGTCGATGCGCTGACGGCGGACAATCAGGCGCGGCTTCTGGCCGAGATGGGGCAGTGAGCATGGCGGAGACCGCGGCACAGGCAATGGCTGCAGCGACGTCCCGGCTGCGCGCGGCAGGGGTTCAGGATCCGGCGCGGGATGCACGGGTGCTGCTGGCCCATGCAGCGCGTATTGAAGCCAGCCGTGTAACGCTGATCGCGCCTGAGGAACTGGCAACCGAAGTGGCAGAACGGTATGAGCAGCTGATTTCGCTGCGTGCGGTGCGGGTGCCGGTGTCGCATCTGATCGGCGAGCGGGAGTTTTATGGCCGCCGTTTCAAAGTGTCGCGCGATGTGCTTGACCCGCGCCCCGAAACGGAGATCCTGATCGAAGCGGCGCTTGCGGACCCTTACGTGCGGGTGCTGGACCTGGGCCTTGGCTCCGGCTGCATCCTGGTGACGCTGCTGGCGGAACGGCAAGAGGCGACCGGGCTGGGCGTGGACATCAGCGAGGCGGCCTGCCTGCAGGCCAGCGCCAATGCCGTTTTGCACCGGGTAGAAGCGCGGGCAGATATTCAGCAATCGGACTGGTTTGACAATGTCACTGGGCAGTTTGACCTGATCGTGTCGAACCCGCCCTATATCGCGCTGGAGGAAATGGAAGGGCTGTCTGCCGAGGTGCGGGGGCATGAACCAGGCATCGCATTGACGGATGGCGGCGACGGGCTGGGGGCCTACCGGAAGATTGCTGCGCAGGCTGCAGCGCATCTGTCGCCCGGCGGGCGGGTTCTGCTGGAAATCGGCCCGACGCAGGGCCAGGCGGTCTGTGCGCTGCTGGAAATGGCTGGGCTGAACGGCATTGCGGTGCTGCCGGATCTGGATGGGCGGGACCGGGTGGTGCGGGCGCATTCCGGTTCAAATCGCGGTTTTTAACGCGGAAATTCGCGATTTCGTAAGAAAAACAAAGAAAACTCTATTGTGCCTCTTGTCTGTGGCTTCGTAACATGGTTACTCAAGAGGAGCCGCTTCAGGAGAACGCTTTCCAAGCCTTCCCGCGGCATCAAGCCCAAAAAAGCTAATGATCCGGCGCTAAGACGCGTAGAACAGGGTCTACGGCGCATTAACTCAAGGCTTACGCTAGGCATATGAGATCGTCAAAATCACGTTCACGTTCCAAGTCGAACCGGAATCGCCCGAATGGCGTCAATGTTGTCAACCGGGTGTTCGACAGCTCCGGTCCCGAAGGCAAGGTGCGCGGAACCCCGCAGCAGATCATTGACAAGTACAATCAGCTGGCGCGGGACGCGCAGCTGAGCAATGACCGAGTTGCGGCAGAGAATTTTCAGCAGCATGCAGAGCATTATCTGCGGCTGCTGAACGAAGCACAGCGCGAAATCGATGCGCGCCGCGAAGAGCAGGAGCGGCAGAACCGCGAACGCCAGGCTGAGCGCGACCGCGAACGCACCGAGCGGCTGGAACGCCAGGAGAGGGAAGCCGCGGCTGCCGCGGCGGCACCGCCCGCGGCCGATCCGGCAGCGGCCCCGCAGCCCGAGGTGATCGACCCGCGCGGCGACAATGGCACTGGCGGCGACAGCGGCTTGGTGGAAACGCCTGAAAGCCAGTCGGCAGCACCTGCTGAGGTCCAGGCTGAAGCACCGGCCAAAAAGGCTCCGGCCCGCAAGCCCCGCGCACGCAAACCCGCAGCCAAGGCTGACGATGCGCCTGCGGCAGGTGAAGGCGGCGAGGCACCCGCGCCGAAAAAACCGGCCCGCTCGCGTGCCAAGCCCAAGCCGAAGGCCGAAGAAGGCCCGGCAGAGGCGGCTGAGTAATCAGCGCCGGATCCGGCAAACGAAAAGACCCCCGGCGCTGACTGCCCGGGGGTCTTTTCCGATTCCGCTCAGGCGGCTGTCTCAGGCCGCGAAGCTGCGGGTCAGGCGCTGTGTCCCAGCACCCGCAGATAGCGCCGGACAGCCTCGGGGAAGCCCAGCATCAGCGCATCGGCGGTCAGGGCATGGCCGATAGAAACTTCCGCCAGATCCGGGATGGCCCGGCGCAGGGCAGGCAGATTGTCCACGGTCAGGTCGTGGCCTGCGTTCAGCTGCAGGGCGCCAAGCCGGCGGGCCGCATCTGCAGTTGCTTTGAGTTTCTCCAATTCGCGGGAAACCGCCTCTGGTGCGGTCTCATTGGCATAGGGGCCGGTGTAGAATTCAATCCGGTCAGCGCCGGCTTGCCGGGCCAGTGCCGGGTCTGCCGGGTTGGCGTCTGCGAAGCAGGAAACCCGGATACCGGCGGCCTGGAATTCCCGGGCGATGGGCCGCAGCATGTCTCCATCGGCAGCGAAGTCCCAACCGTGGTCGGAGGTCGATTGTTCCGGCGTGTCGGGCACCAGCGTCACCTGATGCGGTTTGTTTTCCAGCACCAGATCGATGAAATGGCGGGTCGGGTAACCTTCGATGTTGAACTCGGCCTGCGGGAATTCCTCGGCAATCAGCCGGCACAGGTCCGGCAGGTCGGAAAACCGGATGTGCCGCTCATCCGGGCGGGGATGCACGGTGATGCCATGGGCCCCGGCCTCAAGGATGGCGCGGGCAATGTCGATCAGGTCGGGCCAGGGCACCTCGCGCCGGTTGCGCAGGTAGGCAACGGCGTTGATGTTCACGGACAGGAGGGGCGGGCGGGGCGTAACAGTTTGGGTCACTAGGCAGTCAGGCTCCGGAAAAGAAGGGGAGTAGCTCAGGCCTTGGCCAGTTCGCGGGCAAGCGCACAGAATGCTTCCAGGCTCACCTGCTCGGCGCGTTCGGTGGGCGGGATGCCCGCGGCGTTCAGGTGATCCTCAATCGCCGGTGAGACGCCTTTGAGCGAAGACCGCAGCATCTTGCGGCGCTGGTTGAAGGCGGCGGCAACAACGCGGGACAGGATAGCGGCATCTGCCGGAAAGCGCGGTTCGGGCAGGGCGTCCAGATGCACCACGGCGCTGGAGACCTTGGGCGGCGGGGTGAAGGCGCCGGGCGGCAATGACAGCACGATGCGTGCGTCTGCACGCCACTGGGCCAGGATCGCCAGGCGGCCATAGGCCTTGGAGCCGGGCAGGGCCACGATACGCTCGGCCACCTCGCGCTGGAACATCAGGGTGAGGCTCTTCCAGACCGGCGGCCAGTCCTTGGGGGTGAGCCAGCGCACCAGCAGTTCGGTGCCGACGTTATAGGGCAGATTGGCGGCGATGCGGATCGGCGGCGTCAGATGTTCCAGCGGGTCGACTTCCAGCGCGTCGCCGTTGATCACCTCGAAGCGGCCCGGATAGGCCTCTGCGATTTCCTGCAATGCGGGCAGGCAGCGGCTGTCTTTTTCCACGGCCAGCACCCGGCGGGCACCTTCGGCCAGGAGACCCCGGGTGAGGCCGCCGGGGCCGGGGCCGATTTCCAGCACGTCGCACCCTGTGAGGTCGCCGGCCTGGCGGGCAATCTTGGCGGTGAGGTTCAGATCCAGCAGGAAGTTCTGGCCCAGCGATTTACGCGCCGACAATTGATGCGTTGCGATCACTTCACGCAGGGGAGGAAGGCTATCGATAGCGCTCATATCATCTGTACCTTGGGACATGGCGCGGGCGGCGCGCCAAAGATTTCATGCCTCCGGCGGGGATATTTGCCGTCCGAGGAAGAATCAAGGGCTGGCAGCCATCCGCTGTGCCAGCTTCAGGGCTTCGATCAAGCTGGTGGGATTGGCCTGGCCGGTGCCTGCGATGTCAAAGGCGGTGCCGTGATCGGGCGAGGTGCGGATGAAGGGCAGGCCCAGAGTGACGTTGACGCCGCGGTCGAAATCCAGCGTCTTGATCGGGATCAGCGCCTGGTCGTGATACATGCAGACCGCCGCGTCGTAGCGGGCGCGGGCGGCGGCATGGAACAATGTGTCCGCCGGGTGCGGCCCGGTGAGGTTCAGCCCGTCGCCTTGCATTTTCTGGATCAGGGGGATGATCCAGTCCAGTTCCTCATGGCCCATAGCGCCGCCTTCGCCCGCATGCGGGTTGAGGCCGGCAATGGCGATGCGGGGTGCGGCGATGCCGAACTGATCCTTGAGGCCCGCTGCGGTGATCTCAACGGTTTCGCGCAGCAGCTCCGGGGTCAAAACCCTGGGGACCTCGGACAAAGCGATGTGGATCGTGGCGGGCACCACGCGGAGCCGGGAGCTGGCCAGCATCATCACCACCCGGGTCCGGCCTGCGAGAGACGCCAGGAACTCGGTATGGCCGGGATAGGCAAAGCCGGCGCCGTCGATCAGTGCCTTTTTGTGGATCGGGGCTGTGCAGACAGCGGCGGCTTCGCCGGTCTGGACCAAGCGGACAGCGGTTTCGATGGACCGGATGACGCCAGCGGCGTTCTTGGGATCGGCGGTGCCCTTGGCGGCGCTGCCGCCGAAGGTGAGGGGCAGCACCGGGAAGCTGCCGGCACAGGCTGCTGCGGCCTCTGTCGGGGCGGTGATTTCCTTAACCGGGGTGCCCGCAGGCAGGTGGCGCGGGTCGCCGATCCAGAAGAACGGGCATGCGCTGCGCAGGGCCTGCCAAGCCTTGACGGCAATTTCCGGTCCGATGCCTGCGGGTTCGCCGCAGCTAAGAGCAATCGGTCCGGGCTGGCTCATTTGATGTCGATCCGGGCGTCTGCGCGCAGCTGTTCGAGATAGCTGCTGGCCAGCGACGACAACCGCTGTGAGGTCAGCGCATTGGCCACGGTCTCGCGCGAGCTGTCCTCGCCCAGGTCGGCAGTGCGGCCGCAGAGCATCAGAACCATCAGTGTCTGGCCGTTGTTGCGGGTCAGCGCGGTGGAGGTTTCATTCGGATCCAGCTTGGCCAGCTCCAATGCCACATCGCGCGGGATGTCTGACGGCGGCAGGCTTTGCACGTCCAGCACCGAGGGGTCCTGACCCTGGGCAAGCCCGTAAAAATCTTCGCAGGTATCGACGCTGTCCACCACCTTTTGTGCCGCGGCAAGCCCTTCGGGGCTGCGTCCGCCGGGCACGTGATAGGCGGCATATTCGATTGCGGTGAAGCGCGGAGCTGCACCCTCAACCTCGCGCACGCCGCGCATCTGGAACAGGGCCACAGCGCTTTGCAGCGGCAGCGGTTCGGAGATTTCGCCGGGTTTCAGCGCCAGCGCAACCTCTTGCAGCTGCGGCGGCAGCTTGGTCAGCGGCATCCAGGGCAGGCGTCCGCCCTCGTTGCGGCTGGCGGCGGCGGAATATTGGGCGGCGGCAGCAGAGAAACTGTCGTAGCCTTTGAGCCGGGCGACCTGTTCAATCAGCTCCTCAACCTGCGCTGCATTCTGTTCGTTGATCGGCACGATGAATTCGCTGAGCAGAACCTGGACACTGCCGGTGCCGGCCGAGCCCATAGCGCGGTCAATTTCTTCCGGAGTGGGGCGGGCGCGGGACAGGAAGCGGGCGCGGGTGTATTCCCGCCAGCCCAGCCCGACCTTGGTGAAATCGCGCAGGGTTTGCGGCTCCACGCCGTTCTGCTGCAAGGCGGTGAGGAAGTCGTTCAACGACAGGTTGGCGCGTGCGGCCAGTTCTTCCATGCCGGCGGTGACATCTTCGTCGGCCAGTTCGATCCCGGCCTGTTCCAGCTCCGCAAGTTTGAGCCGGTCGTTGATCAGCTCTTCCCGGGCGGTCTTCAACGGGTCACCGGGCACCCGCAGCGCCGACTGGAAGCGGGCGCGCTGTTCCAGCTCATACCGGGTGATGACCTCGTCATTCACGGTGATTGCCGGGGCAAAGAGGTTTTGTGCTCCTGCCGGCAGGCCGGTCCAGGACAGCCCCGCGGCCAGCGCCAGCGCGGCTGCGGTTTTGAGAGCACGGGAAAGGAAAGGAGCCGGGAACCGGGTATTCACGTCTTGCTGCATGACCGCCTGTACTGTTTGTTGCCGCTCTTTACGGAAAATCCGCTGAGCGAGATGGTAAAGCCGAAATCCGTTGTCGGCTCAACACTTGTTGTTGAGGTATAGCGGCGGTTGACCGAAAGGTCGACCGTCACGCATTCGTTGCTGTAGGCCACGCCGAGGCCTGCGCGGGTGGCGCGGGCGCCGGAAATATCATAGCGCAGCCGGGCGCTGGCGGACCAGCTGGGGTTGATGTCATAGCTGCCGTCCACCCACAGTTCCGAGCTTTCCTCAGCCCTGTCTTCATCGGGGTCGGTGCCGAGCCACAGATAGGTGCCGGAGAGGCTGGAGCGTTCGGTGCGCCAGTCGCCGCGCAGTTCAGCCTTGGAGAAGTTCAGCGAGCCGTTCAGCAAACCGCGGGTGGAGAGCGCCAGCCCGTCGCCGAATTTGATCTGGCCCGCCAGCAGGAAGTCGGAAGAGGTGCCGCTGAGGCCGGAGCTTTTGGTGAACCGGTCGTCGCCGTCGCTGCGCAGCACCTGGCCCGCTGTCGCATAGGCCTGCCAGCCGGTGGGCGCATAACGCGCCCAGTTGGCGCCGTAAACAAGGGTCAGACCGTCCTCGCGGGCATCGGTAGAGGGAAACCGGGACAGCGACAGCAGATTGCCCTGGTCAAACTCGACAAAGCGGCTTTCCTCGGTGACCACATTACCGCCGCCTTCGTCGCGCCAGCCCAGCTGCAGGATCGGCTCCAGGTACTGGGTGGCGCCGTTCGCCTCGCGGCGGCTCATCGGCAGCCGCAGGGTCAATGCGGTGCGCGGGGTCAGGCGGGTGACTTCTTCGTTGAAGAAACTGTCGTCATAAGCGCGGAAGGCGTCTGCTGCGGCGCCGAGCTCCCATTCCGCCAGGATACCGTAGCCCAGCCGCCAGCTGCGGCGCCAGTCGATATCGGCAGAGAGCCGCGCAAGGTCGCGGCCGTTGCTGTCAGTGGCGGTGCCGTCGATGCTGGAACTGCGGCGATGGCCATGGCCCTGCAGCGTCAGCCGCAGCTCGCCGCCGGTCAGGGCGGGGTGGTGGCGGGTCTGATAGAAGGCTTCGGCGATTCCAGATGGAATGTTCGCCTGCTCTTCGCTGGTGCGCAGGGTTTTGTAGTGGGTCAGAGAGGCGCGGAACAGGCTGTCGCGTTTGGCCCGGGACAGCACCGCATCGGAGCGCAGACGGTCCAGTTCCGGCAGGCCGTAGTCCTCCAGATAGGCGTCGTCCGAGACCGCTTTGACGTCAAAGGTGAAGCGGAAGTCCCGCGGAAGATCGAACTGGCCTTCGCCAAAGATGTAACCGCGGTCTTCGCCGGAAAACAGGTCGTCGCGGGTATAGGCGCCGTTGAATTCGATCCTGCCGCGGCGGAAGGCCTGGCGGTAGCGGACGTCCAGCGTCTGTGTGCTGGACGAGATATAGGGCGCCAGCGTCAGGTCGCGGTGCGGGCCGAGCGTGAAGAAATAGGGCGCCTTGACCCCGGTGCCGAGGTTCGACGTGGAGCGTATCGAGGGCACCAGAAATCCGCTGGCCCGCTCCAGCGAGGGATCAGGCAGGCGGATCGCCGGAAAATAGAAGACCGGCACGTCCAGCACCCGCAGCTGGGCGCTTTCGAAATAGAGCTGGCGTGCCTGCTGGTCGTGGGTCACCCGCTCAGCCCGGATCTGCCAGAGCGGCGGGCGTCCATCCTCGCACACATGGCAGGAAGTGACTGCGGTCTTGTACAGCTGTGTGTAGCGGCCGCTGACCCGGGTCATTTGAAGCGAGGCCAGCTGCAGCTGCTGCTGGAAGACCATACGGGCGCCTGTCAGCAACCCGTTGCGCAGGTCGCTGTCCAGCTCGGCAGCAGTGGCCAGTATGGTGATATCGCCTTGCTGGTCGATGCGGATCGGGCCTTGGATCTGCAGGGTGCCGGTGGTCTGATCAAAGGTGATCTTTTGCGCGCGCAGCCGGATATCGCCCTGAAACGCCTCGACGTTGCCTTCGGCCACCAGGGTGCGGTCAGGGGTGATAAAGACCTGATCCGCAACCAGCATTGCGGGCTGCGCCGGATCAGGCAGCGCCGCGGTCTGCGCCTGCGGCGCCGGGGCTGTCAGGGCGAGCCAGGGCAGCACAGCCGAAAGAAGCAGTGCGCGGCGCAATTTACCCGTCTTCGGCATGGAGAAGCAGTCCCAAGGTCAAAAGTATCGCGGCAGCGGGCGGCGCCCAGGCGGCCAGAGCCACCGGGATTTGCCCGTTCTCGCCAAGGATTTGCGCGAAATTGCGGATGAAATAAAGCCCGAATCCCAACAGCACTGCCATCAGCACCGCCAGGCCGGTGCCGCCAAAGCGCGCATGCCGCATGGTGAAGGAGGCGCCGACCAGAACCATAGCGATCAGGAACAGGGGGCGGGCCAGCTCTGCCTGATAGCGGACCTCGTAGCGTTTGGTTGTAAAACCTGCGGCAGACAGTTCGCGGATTGTAGAGGGCAGATCGTAGATCGAGATGCCGCTGGCGGTGCCCAGGGTATCGCGGATCCGGTCGGTGGTCAGGGTTGTGGGCAGCTGCAGCTCGTCATGCCGGGCGGCGTTGGAATCGGGGTTGATGCCGGCTGCCAGCGGCCAGGATTTGGCATTGGACAGGATCCAGTTGCTGCCCTCCAGCCGGGCGCTGTCGGCAATGATGCGGCGCACCAGGCCGCCGGCACTGGTGTAGGCGTGGATCGAGACGTCAAGCAAAGTGATATCCGCAGCATCGCCGCTGTAGCCCTTGGCGTGGATCACCGATTGGCCCCTGGCACCGCCCTGGCGCAGCCACAGGCCCTCGCCGGACAGCGACAGCGCCGACGGCCCGCCGTTGTGATAGGTCTCGGCCAGGTCCTGATAGCGGTTGGCGGTGGCCGAAGCGATCGGGTTCAGCATGGTGACCGCCAGGGCGCCGATTGCCGCGGCCACCAGCACCGGTGCCGCCAGCGCGCGGATGCCGGAGCGGCCGATGGCGCGAGTCACCACCAGCTCGCTGCTGCGGGCGAGGCCGACAAACAGCACGATGGTCGACAGGATCATGATCAGCGGCAGGAACTCGCTGAGCGCGGCCGGCACGTTCAGCAGGGTCAGGCCAAGCAATTGCGGCAGGCTGAGGTCGATCGCCTCGAACCGGCGGACCTGCTCGTTCAGGTCGATCAGCACCACCAGTGTCATCAGCACCGCAACAATCACCAGGAACCACTGCAGAAAGCGGCGGGCATAATAGAGATCAAGCTTCATGCGGGCGCCTCCGCCCGGGTCCGTTTGGGCCGGACTGACAGAACCAGGAAGACCAGCGCCACTGTCAGCCCCAGCAGGGTCGGCACGTAAATCAGCGGCCACAAGCTGGGGTTTTGCAGAACCGGTTCCGAGACAACCCCGCGCAAGCCCTCGACAAAGATCAGCACAACAAAGGCCAGGAAAGCCTGCCGCCACACGCCGAACCGCGAGAACGTTCCCAGCATCAGCGCGGAAAACCCGATCAGGGCGACGGCCACGCAGACCAGCGCGCGGGCAAAGCGCAGGTGAAGTTCTTCGGCCTGGGCGCCGGCGGAGTAGCCATCGCTGCGGGTGATGGCCTGGGTGCTGGTCATCAGTTCCAGGCTTGGGATTGCACGGATGTTGCGCGCCGGGTTTTCAGATTTGCGCGCCAATGCGCTGATATCATACGAAAAATCAGAGAAGAAGGTGGTGGAAAGCCGTTGCGTCTGATTGTCCAGACGCTGCGCCATGCCTTCCACCATGATCAGATGCGCGCTGCCCTCGTCGCGCACCAGAAAGGCGCGGGCGCCGGTATAGGTCACCGTGGTCGCCGGGTCGCGGCGGTCGGACAGGAAGACGTCGTTCAGGGTGCCATCCGGATCGATCTGGCGGATATAGAAGGTGACACCATCCGCCGGGTGCAGAAAATCGCCCTCGCTCAGCAGCTTGGCGGTTATGTTGCGGGATACTTCGCTTTCACGCACCTCCAACTGGCTGATCGAGGCCGGCAGCAGGTAGTGGGTCAGGGCCGACATCATCAGCGCCGTGATGACGCCGAAGGCCAGGGCAGGCCGCGCCATCTGCCAGGGGCTGGTGCCGGTGGCGCGCAGCACCGTCAGCTCGCTTTCGCTGTTGAGACGGTTGGTCACCCAGACCGAGGCGCCAAAGGCGGCAATCGGCAGTACCATGCGAATGAGGTTCGGCAGGGTGAGCGCGGTGAACTCAAGGAACACCAAAGCGGACTGCCCGTTGCCTATCAGCCGGTCAAACAGCACCACAGCCCGGTTGACCCAGAACACGGCCACCAGAATCAGCGCAAAAAAGCCGAAGAAGAGCAGATATTGTGACAGCACGTATCTGTCGTAGCGTGACACCCGATCCCCCCAGACCATTGTGATTTTGCGTGACATTAGTGGATTTGCCGAGCGGGGAAAACTGCATTCTCGCAAGGGGCCTCATTCGGCGGCAGATCGCGACTGCCGCGGGTGCAAAGGCGGGTCTGGCCAAGCGCCCCTGCGCAGGATACCTCTTATGCCAAGAACCATATGAAACCAGCAGGAGCGCGCGAGAATGAGCAGCCTTACCCCGATCCGTTTTGCCGAATACGACCCTAAGGCGCTGCCGGAAATGACCGGCTGCGTGGCGGTGATGGTCACGCCTGAGGGCAGCATGGATCAGGCGGCGCGCACGGCCAACCGGCTGAGCAAGGGCGCAATTGCCCGGCTGATCGAATCGGAAGGCTTCAAAAAGGCCAAGGCGGGTGACGTGATTTCCCTGGGCTGGCCTGCGGGCATGCAGGCCGAGGCGCTGCATGTGCTGGTGCTGCCGCGCAAACTGACTCCGGTAGAGGCACGCCAGGCGGGCGCAAAACTGGCCAAGGCGGCCACGGGCAAGCGGCTGACAGTGATGGCCGGCAGCATGAACAAGGCCGCTGACCTCACCATGGGGCTGGCGCTGCGCGACTATGGCTTTGATGACCATAAGACCCCCGCCGAAGACAAGCCTGAAGGCGAGGTGGTGATCGCTTCCAAAATACCGTCTGACCTCGAAGCCGCTTGCGGACCGTTGCTGGCAGTGGCTGAAGGCGTTCACATGACCCGGGATCTGGTCAATGAGCCTGCCAATGTGCTGACCACAACGGAATTCGCCCGCCGCATCGAAGAAATGAAGGACATCGGCCTTGAGATCGAAGTCCTGGAAGAGGCGGACCTGGAAAAGCTTGGCATGCGCACGCTGCTGTGCGTCGGTCAGGGCTCTGACAGCCCTTCCAAAGTGGCGGTGATGCAATGGAAGGGCGGCGCCAAGGACGCAGCCCCGCTGGCGCTGGTCGGCAAGGGCGTGGTGTTTGACACCGGCGGTATCTCCCTGAAACCTGCGGGCGGCATGGAAGACATGACCATGGACATGGGCGGCGCAGGCGTTGTGACCGGCACCATGAAGGCACTGGCACTGCGCAAAGCCAAGGCCAATGTGGTCGGGCTGGTCGGCCTTGTGGAAAACATGCCCTCGGGCAATGCAACCCGTCCAGGCGATGTGGTGAAATCAATGAAGGGCGATACGGTCGAAATCATCAATACCGATGCTGAGGGCCGTCTGGTTCTGTGTGATGTGCTTTGGTACGCGCAAGAGCGGTTCAAACCGGCGGGCATCATTGATCTGGCAACTCTGACCGGTGCCATCATCATCGGCCTGGGGCATGAGAATGCCGGTGTGTTCTCAAACGATGACGATCTGTGCAATGCCTTCCTGAAAGCCGCACGCTCCGAGGGTGAGGGAGCCTGGCGGATGCCCTTGGGCAAGGCCTATGATGATCAGCTGAAATCGCGCATTGCGGATATGAAAAACGTGGGCGGGCGCCCGGCGGGGTCGATCACCGCAGCACAGTTCCTGCAACGCTTCATCAAGGAAGATGTGCCCTGGATCCATCTGGACATCGCCGGGGTGGCCTCGGTCAAGGCGGATACGGACTATGCGCCCAAGGGGGCAACCGGGTGGGGCGTGATGGCGCTGAACCGGCTGGTCGCGGATAAGTTCGAGGCGGAATAAGCGTTCATGGGGGCTGCCTATTTCTATCATCTGACGCGCAGGCCGCTGGAGGAGACCTTGCCGGTCCTTCTGGACAAGGCGCGCGGGGCGGGCTGGCGCATTGCAGTGCGCGGGCGCGATCCCGAACGGCTGGCCTGGCTGGATGACCGTCTGTGGCTGGGGCCGGAGGAAAGCTTCCTGGCCCACGGCCTGACGGGCGGCCCCCATGACGCGCTGCAGCCGGTTCTGCTGACGGCAGGGCCGGAGGCAGCCAATACCCCGGAATGCGTGATGGCGGTGGATGGCGCTGCGGTCAGCGCGGAAGAGGTTCAGACGCTAAGCCGTGTCTGCATTCTGTTTGACGGAACCGATCCGGAAGCCGTTCAACACGCCCGCAGCCAGTGGAAAAGCCTGACCGATGCGGGCTGCTCCGCCCAGTACTGGTCCGAGGAAAGCGGGCGCTGGGAGAAGAAGGCCGAGAAATAGACCGGGAGGCCGGCCTGTCAGCACGCGGTATCGGCGGGATTTCGCCAATTTCTTTCAGATTTGTTTCAGCTTCGCAGGAAAGGCTCGCGCCAAAGGCGCCGCCGCAGTAATTCTCCCGGTCAAAAGATCAGAACAAAAGACCAGGACACTGGGGGACAGATGAAAGTATCACATGCGTTCCGTCGGGCGCGGCTGCTGCCGTTTGTTGGGACGGGGCTGCTGCTCCTTGCCAATTGCGGTGATATTCAAGGCGGATCGGTGGCCCGCGCCGAGGCTGAAGCCGCACGTCTGGAATACGCGGTTCAAGAGGTCCAGTCTTTGCAATCCAGGGGGCGCCGTGTCTGGTGCGTGCCCTTCGCCCGTAATGCCAGCGGGATCGAGATCTTCGGCAATGCAAAAACCTGGTGGGCGCAGGCCAAAGACCAGTTCAGCCGCGGGCAGGAGCCGGAACCGGGCGCGGTGATGGCTTTCCGGGCGACCCGGTCCAATCCGCTGGGCCATGTTGCGGTGGTGTCCAAGGTTGAGGACGCGCGCAGGATCCGGATAAATCATGCCAACTGGCGCCGTAACAAGATCTCGCTGGGAATGGCGGTGATCGACGTGTCTGCTGAAAATAACTGGTCTGCTGTTCGTTTGGAAAGCAATCCAGGGGCCTTTGGGCGCGTCTATCCGGTCAACGGCTTCATTCTGCCGGACTTGGACGAAGGGTGAAACGCAGGGAAGCGGCCTGTCGCTTCTTTCTGGTTCGAAATACCCCTGCCGGAGGCCTGCGCCGCAAGGCGTATGATCAGCGGGTCAGCACCAATGCGCCATTGCGGATTTCGATGCTGGACCAGCGCTGCAGGTAGCCCATGCCCAGCAGGGATTGCTCCAGTTCGCCCTGGTTGACCCACACGCGCACGTCTGTATCGGTGATGCCGCCCAGCGACATTTCTTCGATCCAGACGGAGGCCGTGCGCACCTCGCCGTTGGCGGTGCGGGCGCGGCCGAGATAGGCGAGGGTGTCGGTATCAATGCCGGCACGCTCTGCATCGCGCGCGTTCAGCACAACTTCGCTGGCCCCGGTGTCGACCAGGAACGGGACAGCTGCGCCATTCACTTCCAGCGTCAGGTAGTAATGCCCGTCAGGCGCGCGCGGCACTTCGACCCGTCCGGCCTCCACCGCGACGCTTTGCTGCGGGCGCACGGTTTGGCGGATGTCCTCCCACAGCCCGTAAGAGGCGATCACACCAAGGAAGATAAATCCCCAGACCGCAAACATCTGCAGTGTCTTGCCGATGGATTGGCGGTTTTGCACAAACACCCAGGATCCGACTGCAACCAGCAGGGCAACCAAATAGATAACCCGCCCGATCTCAAACTCGCCCATCTGCGCACCTCCTGAATATAATGTAGGCGGGCCGGGGCGTTATGCTAGCCTGCAAATCCAAATGCGCGCAGCCCGTCGAGCACGAACTGGACGGAAAGCGCCGCCAGCAGCATGCCCAGAAGGCGGGTCACAACGGTGATGCCGGTCTTGCCCAGCAAGCGCTCGAACAGGCCGGAAAACAGGCACATCACCAAGAGGATCGCCAGTACCGCAGCGACCACGCCCATCACCATGGCAAAGCCGGCAAAACCGGGCTGCTGGCCGGCAAGCAGGATGACAGTGGCAATGGAACCGGGACCTGCAATCAGCGGGATTGCCAGCGGGAAGATGGAAGGATCGTCAAAGTCATCCTCTTCGCTGCGGTCTTCGCGCCGCTTGTTGCGGCGTTCAAACAGCATATCAAGCGCGGTGAGGAACAGCAGAACGCCCCCGGCAATGCGGAAGGCGGCCATGGAAATGCCTGCAAAACCAAGCACCGCCTCGCCCAGTGCTGCAAACAGCGCAAGCAGGATTGCAGCGGTGATGGTCGAACGCAGGGCAATCGCCCGCCGCTGTGCGGGCGTCATGCCCTGTGTCAGTGCCAGAAAGATCGGTGTCAGGCCGATCGGGTCAACGATGACAAACAGCGTGACAAAGGAGGTGATCAGAAAGGCCGTGTCGATCATTGCGCCTCTGCTTTTTCCAGTTTCTCTACCGCTTTCAGCCAAAGCTCCTCGGCACGGTCCTGCGCGTCCATCACTTCGGCATATTTGCGCTGCCAGACAACGGCTTCGTCTTTGCGTGTGTCATCATAAAGGGCGGGGTCCGCCAGTTTCTTGGCGAGCTTGTCGCGCATCTCGCTGACTTTTTCGAGACGGGCCTCACCTTTGCGCACCTCGGCGCGCAGCGCCAGAATCGCGTCGCGGCTGGGGCGCTTGGGTTTTTCGGCCTTGGCCTTGGATTTGCCTGCGGGTTTGTCGCGCGTCAGCAGCAGATCACGGTAGGCCGGCAGGTCGCCCTCAAACGGTTTCACCGTGCCGCCGGACACCAGCCACAGGCGGTCCGCGACCAGGCTCAGCAGGTGCATATCGTGGCTGACCAGAATGACCGCGCCGGAATAGGCGGTCAGCGCCTCAACCAAGGCTTCGCGGCTTTCGATGTCCAGGTGGTTGGTCGGCTCATCGAGGATCAGCAGATGCGGGGCGGGCAGGGTGGCCAGCAACAGCGACAGCCGTGCTTTTTGCCCGCCGGAGAGACGGCCGACCTCGGTATCAGCCTGATCCGACCCCAGACCAAACCCGGCCAGCCTGGCGCGCAGACGGGCCTGGCCTTCGTCCGGGCGCTCGCGCTGCAGATGCTGCAGCGGGGTTTCGTCGATGTGCAGTTCATCCACCTGATGCTGTGCAAAAAAGCCGATCCGCAGCTTGCTGGACTGGGTCATCTTGCCAGCCATCACATCCAGACGGCCTGACAGCATTTTGGACAGGGTGGATTTGCCCTCGCCGTTCTTGCCCAACAGGGCGATACGGTCGTCCTGATCGATGCGCAGATCCAGCCGGCTGAGGATCGGGGTGCCGTCGTATCCGACCGAGGCGCCCTCAGTCGCGATGATCGGCGGCGAGAGCTCCTCCGGCTCGGGGAAGGTGAATACTGTGCGCGCCGCATCTTCGGGCGCGCGGATGGTCTCCATCTTCTCCAGCATCTTCACTCGGCTTTGCGCCTGTTTGGCCTTGCTGGCCTTGGCTTTGAACCGGTCGACGAAGGCCTGCAGATGGGCGCGGCGGGCGTCTTGTTTCTTGGCTTGCGCAGCCTGATTGGCCCGGTTGGCGGCGCGCTGACGGGCGAACTGGTCATAGTTGCCGGAGTAATAGGTCAGCCCCAGCTCTTCGAGGTGCAGAATGCCGTTCACCGAGCGGTTCAGCAACTCGCGGTCATGGCTGATGATGATCACGGTGTGCGGGTATTTCACCAGATAGGCCTCGAGCCACAGCGCACCTTCGAGATCCAGATAGTTGGTCGGCTCATCAAGCAGCAAGAGGTCAGGCTGGGAAAACAGCACCGCGGCAAGGGCCACCCGCATCCGCCAGCCGCCCGAATAGTCGGAGCAGGGGCGTTGCTGGGCGGCATAGTCAAACCCAAGACCCTTGAGGATGGCGGCGGCGCGGGCCTCGGCAGACCAGGCATCGATATCTGTCAGGCGGGTTTGAATTTCGGCAATCCGGCCAGGATCCTGCGCAGTCTCGGCCTCGGCCATCAGTTCCGCGCGTTCGGTGTCTGCCGCCAGCACCGTATCGATCAGCGATACGTTTGAAGACGGCGCTTCCTGCGCAATGCCGCCGATCCGGGATCGGCTGGGCAGAGAAATGGCGCCGGATTCCAGCGACAGCTCGTTGCGGATCAGCCGGAACAGCGTGGTTTTGCCGGTGCCGTTGCGGCCAACCAGTCCAACCTTGTGGCCAGTGGGGATCGTGGCGCTGGCGCCATCGAACAAAAGACGGCCTTCGACCGCATAGGATATATCGCTGATACGTAACATGGGCCGAGCACTGCGGTACTGTCTGGCCCTTGTCAATGGGGCAGGCTAAGTGCGGCTGGCCATGACCGCCGCCGGCAGCAGTTCTGCCGAGCCGTGAAACCTGCGCAATCCCCTCTTTATCCTGTCACAGAGCCATGCTATCGGGGCGGCAATTCGTAACACGCCGGGCATGATGTCCGGCTTTTCAGCACAGGAGTCTGCCCCATGGCACTGGAACGCACTTTCTCGATCATCAAGCCCGATGCAACCCGCCGCAACCTGACCGGCGCAATCAACGCCAAATTCGAAGAAGCCGGCCTGCGCGTTGTGGCGCAAAAGCGCATTCACCTGACCCAGGCGCAAGCAGGCGAGTTCTACAAAGTGCATGCCGAGCGTCCGTTCTACGGCGAACTGTGCGAATTCATGGCCTCCGCTCCGATCGTTGCGCAGGTTCTGGAAGGCGAAAACGCCATTGCCAAGAACCGCGAAGTGATGGGCGCCACCAACCCGGCAGACGCCGCGGCCGGCACCATCCGCGCCGAATTTGCTGAATCGGTTGGCGAAAACTCCGTGCACGGCTCCGACGCACCGGAAACCGCGGCCGTTGAGATTGCTTACTTCTTCTCCGGCCTCGAGCTGGTCGGCTAAGCCGCAGGCTTAGCGAAGACTGAAGGCCGCGCCGGGCGACTGGCGCGGTTTTTTTACGAGTTGGAGAAAGCGGTCCTAAGCCCGGCGTTCTGCCGGCTGCGCGTTCTGCAGGGGCGGTGCTGCGTGGTGAAGCGGCTGCAGGCAGCCAAGTCCTTCGGCGCAATCAGGTTGGAAAAGCCGCGCCGCGCAAGACGTTTTGCCATGGGCTCATCCTGCGCGGCTGATTGTTCCAGGTGGCGGCGCAGCAGGGCAACGTTGCGGGTGTTAGCCTTCCAGCCGATGTCGAAAAGATCTCCGGCCAGCGGGATCGTGCCAACAAGCGCATCGACGCCGATGTTGGCGGCCATGCGCGCCAGAGTTCCGCTTGATGCGCCCATGCGGTGTCCCGAGAACAGGATATAGCCGGCAGGCAGCAGCGCCATCGCGTCGCCGGCGCCGGGAACCAAGCCCAGAATGCTGTCCCAGCCGATCCGCGTTCCGATCAAAGGAATGCGGAACGCGCGGTCCATACGGTGCGCTAAGCGTTCCAGAGATTGCAGGCGGTCTTCGTGATATGCGGTGTCAGGCATGTTCAGGCGTCTTTGCGATAATCCAGACAGCGTGTACGATGCCCGGGATATAGCCGAGGATCGTCAGCAGGATGTTCAGCCAGAAATGCTTGCCCAGGCCGACCTGCAGAAATACGCCAAGCGGCGGCAGAATGACTGCAAAAATAATCCGGATCAGGTCCATCGAGGATCTCCTTTGGTTAGTGTGCCGTTGATGAACCAACCCCTGGATATCCCATTTGGTTCCACCCTGCTATTTGCGCGCTACAACGCCGATCATGTCCAGGGCCGCTTCGAACGCGGCCTGTTGGGTGTTAAAGCTGCTGGCCTTTATCTCGTCAAAGCGCTGGCGAAGCTCTTCTTTTTCCTTGCCCTTGCAATCGTTCCAAGGCCGCCCCTGCAGCGCCATCACCAGCACGTAGTAGCCGATGAAATGCGGCCGGGTGCCGGTCTTCAGCAGTTTGCCATAGGCCGCATCAGCGCCGATGGCGCGCAGGTCTTCGGCTGAAGAAATGCCCGCCCGGTGGCAGGCGTCCTCATATGCGGGGCCAAGGTTCCGGATGGAAGAAATAGGTGTGTTCATGTTTTGTTTCTATCCGGTTCCTGCGCCGTTGTCACGCTGCAATCCAGCATCTTCGTAAACTTCGCGGCGGCGTCCTGACGCTGGGTTTCTTGCCGCGAAGGCGGATTGACAGTCGCATTTCCTGCGGAAACCCTGACCGGAAAGGCCAGCAGGAGGGTGTCAGGTGGGCAGCGGACAGCAAGTATCTGTGAATATTACGGAGTTTAACCTGGCGAACCCGCCGGAGGGTTTCCTGGAGGATCCCTTTCCCTTTTACGATGCTTTGCTGCGCGCCGCACCGGTGCTGCCGCAGCCGGATGGATCGCTGCTGGTTTGCCGCCATGCAGACCTGGACAGGATTTACCGGGACACCACGCTGTTTTCCTCGGACAAAAAGAAAGTCTTTGCACCAAAATTCGGCGCGGGTTCGCCGTTGTTTGAGCATCACACCACTTCTCTGGTGTTTTCCGATCCGCCGCTGCACACGCGGGTGCGCAGGATCATGACGTCGGCGCTGACGCCGCGGGCAATTGCCCGGATGGAGCCGGGGCTGGTTGAAACGGTTGACCGTTTGCTGGACGGGCTGGCGGGTGCAGCCAAAGTGGATCTGATCGAGGATTTTGCCGCCTCCATTCCGATCCAGATCATCGGCAATCTGCTGGACGTGCCGATGGCGGAGCGGGCGCCGCTGCGTGATTGGTCGCTGGCCATCCTGGGTGCGCTGGAGCCTGCGCTGAATGCCGACCAGCTGGCGGCAGGGCACCAGGCGGTGGAGGAGTTCAGGGCTTACTTGCAGGATTTGATCGCCCGGCGGCGGGCCAGTCCGGGGGATATCGATACCGACGTGCTGACGCGGCTGATCAACGGCGAGGGGGCAGATGGCACTCTGAGCGAAACTGAGCTGATCCAGAATTGCATCTTCATCCTGAACGCAGGTCACGAGACGACTACCAACCTGATCGGCAACGGGCTGGCGCTGCTGAATGACCACCCGGACCAAAAGCAGCGGCTGCTGGAGCAGCCGGAGCTGATCAAACCTGCCATCGAGGAGGTTCTGCGGTTCCGGTCGCCCAATCAGCTGGGCAACCGGGAAACCACGGCGGGGGTGGACATCGGCGGTGTTCAAGTCCCGGCAGGAACCAACCTGCATCTGCTGATCGGGGCGGCGAACCGTGATCCGGAGGTGTTTGAAAAGCCCGGCGTTTTTGATGTCGCCCGTATGCCGAACCGGCATTTAGCCTTTGCCGGCGGTCCGCATGTCTGCGTGGGGCTGACGCTGGCACGGCTTGAGGGGAGGATCGCCATTGAACGCCTGCTGCACCGTTTCCCGGGCTATGGCCTGCTGCCTGGCCGGGTGCCGGGCGGGCGAATCCGCTTTCGCGGCTATGCGGAGCTGCCGGCAGAAATGGAGTGAAAACGGGTCAATACGGGCGCCGTCAGGCTGGCGGGCTCAGAACAGCCCGGCCTCTTTGGCGGTCAGGGCGGCCTGGGTCCGGTTCTTGGCCTCCAGCTTGCGGCAAAGCGTGCGCACGTGCAGTTTAATTGTCACTTCCTGCAACTCCAGCTCGCGGGCGATTTCCTTATTCGACAAGCCGCGGCACAACCCGTTCAGCACCTCCAGTTCGCGCGGGCTGAGTTTTTCAGCGAGCGGATGGGTGTTGGCCGAGGCGTCTTCGCGCATCAGATCGACAGGCACGTAGATCTCTCCCGCGCTCATGAAGCGCACGGCATTGAGCAGCGACTGCGCGCCCATGGTCTTGGGGATGAAGCCGATGGCGCCGGCATCCAGAGCCTCCTGCGCGGTGCGGGCGGGCGCGCTGCCGGACAGGATGGCCACGCCCTTGCCGCCATTGGCCTCCAGCGCCTTGGCCAGGCCGTCGAGCCCCATCATGCCGGGCATGTTGTAGTCGAGCAGCACCAGGTCGTAGGGGCCGAGTTCTGAAATCTGCGCGATCGCACCTGGCAGATCAGTCGCCAGAGCGACCTCGGCACCGCCCTCGGATTTGAGGTAGGCGGAGATTGTTTCGCGGACCATATCATGGTCGTCTGCCAGCAAAATGCGCATGTAGCCACTAGACCTGTTCTTAAATTCCCGGTCCCAGTCTACGGCGACAAGGGTTTCGAAACTGTCAACCTTGGATTGCGGGCTGGTCTGGGAGGTGAACATTTGCAACTGCTCCTGTGCGTGTGCTGGAAATTTTATTGATATTACGACGCTCTGACGGCGTCCGGTAAGCCAACATTAGGGTTGATGGCGCTACTCTGGCGGTTGTGCACCCTATACGAAAGGTCATGAACCTATCCTCAGGTGCCGGTTTTCGGGCGGAGCGGATATGCCATGCTTTGCCCGGTTGTTGTGGAGACGGCATCAAAAGAGGAGTGCTGGAATGAGAGGGTTGATTTCGCAGGCCGCGGTCTTGGCTTCACTTGCAGTCATGGCATGCGCAGCCGCAGTTTTTGCGGATGAAGTGCAACCGGTACTGCTGTCTGTCGGCGTGGAAGGCGCGGCGGAACCTGCGGCGCAGTACACGATCGAGGATCTGCGTGCGCTGGCACCGGTCACCTTTGAGACGGAAACCATCTGGACCACGGGGCCGCAGCAATTCACCGGCGTGCCGCTTGCCGTTCTGGTCGGGCGGATGGATGTCACCAGCGGACAGCTTGTGGCGCATGCGGTGAATGACTATGCGGTGGAAATCCCTGTTTCGGATGCGGTTGCAGGCGGTCCGATTGTTGCCTTTGAACGCAACGGTGCGGAAATGTCCCTGCGCAACAAGGGGCCGCTGTGGGTGGTGTACCCTTATGACAGCAACCCGGCCTACCGCACCGAGGAAGTCTATTCGCGCAGTATTTGGCAACTGGACCGGATCGTCATTCAGCCGTGAGCGGCAGGCAAGGAGCAGTCAGGTAATGCTTCGCGGGTTTCCAACTGTGCCGCGCTGGGTTTTGGCGCTGGTGCTGGCGATTGCGGCGGCGCTGGCGGCGCAGTCGGTGCGGCTGGGGCATCAGGTGCTGCAGCAACTGGGCGGGCTGTCGACCGCGGCAACCGACAACATGCAATGGAACCTTTCCCAGGCCGAGGTTGAGCATCTCAAACTGGAGGCCGCGGTTCTGACGGCCGGCGCGCCCGGGGATCTGCCCCGGCTGCGGCGTCAGTTCGATATTTACTACAGCCGGATCGCCACGTTCCGCGAAAGCCCGCTGTTTGAGGATTTGCGGCAAAGCCCGGCAGGTGCTGCCTTGCTGCAGCAGATGCAGGATCGGCTGGACCGCATGGCGGCGGTTGTCGACAGTGGCAGCGGGCCGCTGCTGGACAGCCTGCCGGAGCTTGCCGCCGAACTGGCGCAAAACAGCGGCGATGTGCGTGAACTTGCGTTGTTCGGTGTCGTGCTGCAGGTGGAGGACTCCAAGGATAAGCGGCTGAAACTGTTCACCATCCTGACACGTCTGGGCTGGGTGGTGCTGGCGCTGGTGCTGGCGCTGGCGCTGGCGGCGCTGCTGCTTGGACGGCTCTACCGCAAAGGCCGCAGGCTGGCAGTGGAGCGCAGCCGCTCTGCCGCGCGGATGGAGGCGATGATTGCCTCCTCGCTGGATGCGATTCTGGTGGTCGGTGCGGACGGCAGGATTCTTGCCTTCAATGGTGCAGCGGAAACGGTGTTCGGCTACAGCAGCACCGAGGCCATGGGCCAGCAAATGGTGAACCTGATTGTGCCGGATCACTTGCAAGAGGCGCATCAGGCCGGCATGAAACGGTTTCTGCAAACCGGTGAAGCGCAGGTGGCCGGCAAAGGCCGGCTGCAGTTGGAAGCGCGGCGCAAGTCCGGTGAGCTGTTCCCAGTGGAGCTGTCTGTGTCGGTCAGCCAGTCGGGAAACGAACTGGTCTTTGTCGGCTTCCTGCGCGACATCTCCGAGCGGATCGCTGCGGAAGAAGAATTGCGGCGGGCGCGTGATGACGCGCTGGCCGGCGAGCGCGCCAAGCAAAACCTGCTGACGGTGATGAGCCACGAGATGCGCACGCCGCTGACCGGGGTTCTGGGGGCCATCGACCTGATCGAGGGAACCGGACCGACACCGGAGCAGCGCCGTTACTTGCAGGCGATGCGGGTTTCGGGCGGTTTGCTCTTGCAGCATGTGAATGACGTGCTGGAGCTGTCGCGGCTGGAGGCCGGCGCGGATACAGAGAAACGGCGGATCTTTGACCTGGAGGAACTGGTCAGCGGTCTGATTGAAAGCCAGCAGGCCAGCGCCAAGGGCAGGGGGATCGACCTGTCACTGCACTGCAGCCTGGGCGGCGAGCCGGTGGTGGCCGGGCGGCCGCGCGCCGTGCAGCAGGTGCTTTTGAACCTGATCGGCAATGCGTTGAAGTTCACCAGCGATGGCGCGGTGAGCGTGGATGTGATGCGGCTGCCGGACGGGGAGACAGTGGAATTCCATGTCGCAGACACCGGCCAGGGCATTGCGCCCGGCGACCTTGACCGGATTTTCGAAGATTTCATCACTCTGGATTCCAGCTATGGCCGCGGCAGCGAAGGCACGGGGCTTGGACTGGCAATCAGCAAGCGTCTGGTGCAGGCCATGGGCGGCACGATTGCATGCGAAAGCGAGCTGGGCGAAGGCAGCCTGTTCACTATTTCTCTGGCATTGCCGGCGGCCAAGGCGCCGCCGCGCCAGGCAGCACGGGACAGACCCCGCCAGAACGGTGCCTGCCGTCTGCTGATCGCCGAGGACAACGACATCAACCGCGAGCTTCTGGCCACGATGCTGCGCCAGGAGGGGCATCAGGTGACGGCTGTGCCGGGCGGTGCCGAGGCTGTGCAAGCGGCAGAAGAGGGACGGTTCGATCTGATCCTGATGGATATCAGCATGCCGCAGGTGGACGGGATCGAGGCGCTGCGCCGGATCCGCGCCCAACAGCTGGCCGAGGGCACCGATATTGTGGCGCTCACAGCGCATGCTGCGGCGGAGGATCACGCCCGCATTCTGGACGCCGGGTTTGCCGAAGTTCTGACCAAACCGGCCAACAAGGCTGAGCTGGCTGATGTGATAGCCCGCCGGGCAGGCGGCGGGGTCAAGGTGCTGCCCGGAACGCAGTCGGACATCCACCAGTTTTTTGAAGCCCTTGGGCAGGACAGGGCACGCAGCTTTCTGGCTTCCTTTTGCGAGGAGGTAAATCAGTTGCAGGACGGGCTGCATGGTTGCGCGGCTCTCGACGATGGCCAGCGCAAAGAGGCGCACCGGCTGGCGGGGTCGGCGGCTGTTCTGGGCCTGTCCGATCTGCGCGCGGCGATGCTGGCGATCGAGACGGCGGAAGACGGGGGGGCGCCTCCGGTTGCGCCATTCCAGCAGGCCTGGACCAGCGCGGCACTGGTTCTGGCCCCGTATTTGCACGTGTAAACCGGTTCCGTGCTGGCGGCTGGTGGAACAGAATCCGCCGGATGCGCCGGATCCAATCTGATTTAATCAGAAAATCAATGGGTTCTGAGTCTAAGCTAAAGCGAAAATGACAGGTGTGGCCAAAACGCTTATGTCGATGGCGAACCGGCAGGCGGGAAGATGTATGCCGAAAGCTATCACGTCCTGAAAGGCTCGGATGGCAATACCTACTACCTGATCGAAATCGAGATCGAAGGCCATGACGCCCCGGGTGAGGGCGAAGACTATTTCACCTTYTATAA
>NZ_LUKH01000024.1:0-71168 GCF_001593695.1 Leisingera sp. F5
TACGCGGCAGCCCGCTCGTCAACGCTGCGCGCACTGCTTCGGCGCGGAATTCCGGGGTTGGTTTCGGTGCCATGATGTCTCTCCTTTGCGGCAAAATACCAAGTCAAAGGAGCGGAACAATTCCGTGGCACGTCCACTTTCCAGTGCCGGGATCTGATGTGGAATGGGCGCATGCCAAAGCCATTGATTGTTCACACCCTAACAGAGAAGCGGGCCGAGATACTGGGCCAGGTTAAGGCATATGACGCGGAGATCGCCCATGCGAAGCACGATCTGGCACAGGTAAACGCGACGATTGAATTGTTCGCCGCACCGGAACGGCAGCGCGCGCGGTACATTGTGAGCCATGGGATTTCCAAGAAGGGCGAGATCGCGGATATCTGCGTCCACCATGCAGGGGTAGCCATAGCGCACACGCGTCTCTGCGATCTCCTTGATCTGCCGTTCGACGGCAGCCTGATCCCCTCTCGGGACATCGCTGCGCGATGCCCTGCCGGACAGCGGTCCGCCGGGACTTGTAGTGGCAGGTGGATGTGTCGAAGCAGATGGCCCCACAAGCCTTCCGGATCGTCGCCCCAATCGACGCACATCCCGGTGGCAATCTCGCGCAAACGGCCAGGCTTCAGAGCTTTCGCCGAATGACATCCTGAAGCATCTCCCGGTCCAGCGTCAGATCCGCCACGGTTGTTCGGGGCAAACAGTCCCCCAGACTGTTTGCGTTTCCCTCCAGCTCTTCAGCCGGGTGTTCTCGTCCTCCAGCTCTTCAGCCGGGTGTTCTCGTCCTCCAGCGCTTTCAGCCGGCGCATCTTGTCCGGCAGAAGGCCCCCGTATTCTTTCTTCCAGTTGAAGTATGCCGCCTGGCTGATCCCGGCCTTGCGGCAGATCTCCGCGACCGGTGTGCCTTGGTCGCCCTGCTTAAGGATGAAGGCCTTCTGCGCCTCCGTGAACTTCGATGCTTTCATGCGGTTCCGCTCCTCTCCCAGCCAGGGAAATTCAGCGGAACACTCCAGCTCTGAACGATCCAGTTTTCAGGGGGCAGAGCAGTTGGAGAACAGGCTAACCTCAAATCGAGGACTTTTCAGGGGAGCAGGTCAGATCGCACCATCAAACCATCGGATCAAGCACCTAAGGGGATCCGAGCCTGCCATTTCATTGATCGCCAGTGCCGGATGTCACTTTTGGAAAGGACTTTGTCCCATATGAACGTGGAGCCGATGTCAAACAACACGTAGGTGGCGTGAAGGAACCACAATTCGGAGTGAAAGATGACCTATCAGGCGCCGGTTCGCGATATCATGTTCAATATCGAGCATTTGTCTGACTGGCCTGGGGTCGCATCGCTGGCGGCTTACTCCGGGATCGAAACCGGGGATGTCCAGGCTGCGCTGGAGGGGTTCGGGCGTTTTTGTTCGGACGTAATCGCACCGCTTTCGGCAATAGGGGACGAAACCGGCGCGCGGTTCGACGGTGACAAGGTCGTGATGCCTGAGCCATACCTGCAGGCTTTTGCTCAATACGCCGGGATGGGCTGGCAAAGTCTGCCGCACCCGGAAGACTTTGGCGGAATGGGGTTGCCGCGGGCCGCCGGGGCCGCCGCGACAGAGATTTTGAACGCAGCGGATATGAGTTTTGGCCTATGTCCGCTATTGACTGACGGGGCGGTGGTGGCGCTGTTGCTTTCCGGTTCTGGCGCGCAGAAAAAGCAATACCTTGAGCCGATGATTTCCGGCCAATGGTCCGGCACCATGAACCTGACAGAACCTCAGGCCGGCAGCGATCTGGGGCGTGTGCGGAGCAAGGCGGAACCAGGTGCGGATGGTGCGTATTCGATCAGCGGAACAAAGATCTTTATCACCTATGGCGAGCACAGCCTGACCGAAAACATCGTTCACCTTGTTCTGGCGAGAACCCCTGGTGCCCCGGCAGGTCCAAAGGGGTTGAGCCTGTTCATTGTGCCCAAATTCCTGGTTCAAGAGGATGGATCGCTTGGTCGGCGCAATACTGTCCAATGTGTCAGCCTTGAACATAAACTGGGCGTCAGGGCGAGTCCGACGGCGGTTCTGGAATTCGAAGCCGCCACCGGTTTTCTGGTGGGAGAGGAGAACCGCGGCCTTGAATACATGTTCGTGATGATGCGGGCCGCCCGGTTTTCAGTAGGCGTGCAGGGGGTTGCCGTATCTGAACGCGCATATCAGCACGCCTTGCGCTATGCGCAGGAGCGGGTGCAGGGCCGCCCGGTTGACGGCAGCGCCAAGGAGGCTGTGCCGATCCTTCAGCATCCGGATGTGCGGCGGTTGCTGCTGCGGATGCGGGCCTTGGTCGAAGGCGGGCGGGCTTTGGCGATGGCCACTGCAGGGTGGCTGGATCTGGCACATCACGCTGAGGCCGAAAAAGGCCGCGAGGCGTCGGAGATGGCCGAATTCCTGGTGCCGCTGGTCAAGGGATGCTGCACGGAACGGTCTTTGGAGGTCACCTCAATGGGCCTGCAGGTTCACGGCGGCATGGGGTTCATCGAAGAAACCGGGGTTGCGCAGTTTTACCGGGATGCCAGAATCCTGCCGATCTATGAAGGCACAACGGCGATCCAGGCCAATGACCTTCTGGGTCGGCAGGTGCTGCGGGACGGCGGCAAGACCGCCCGCCGCTTTGCCGGAATGGTCTCGGCGGCTGAGGCGGACTTGCAAAAAGGCGGTGCCAAGGCGCAGCTGGTGGCGGACCGGCTGGGGCAGGCGCGCCGCGCGTTTGAGGCCAGCCTTGCCTGGCTCCTGGAGACCGCGCCCAAGGACATCAACGCGGCATACGCCGGCAGCGTTCCCTTTCTGATGCTGGCAGGTAATCTTGCCGCAGGCTGGCAGCTGGGCAGGTCGGTTCTGGCCGCTGAAGCCAAGCTTGAACAGGGCGAAGATACAGCTTTCATGACACAAAAGATCGCCACCGCAGTGTTTTATGCACAGCATATTCTTGTGGAATGCGGAACGGAAAGCGCCCGGATCATCGACGGCAGTGAAAGCCTGTTCGATGCCGGTTTCGAAATCTGAACAACGGAAATTCCCGGCCCGGACTGGGACCGGACAGTCAGGAAAAGGTCAGAACAATGTCGCAAGCAGCCAGTTCGCAAACCTACGAAAAGCTCGCCATCGAACAGCGGGACAATGGCGTCTTTATTGTCTCGCTCAACCGGCCGTCCAAGCGCAATGCGCTGGATGCCGCCACAATTGAGGAGCTCATCTGCTTTTTCAGCGGCGCGCATCGGAACGGCGTAAAGGCGGTGGTGCTGGCAGGCACAGGCGATCATTTCTGTGCCGGCCTTGATCTGGTGGAGCACTGGAAGGAAGACCGCAGCCCGGATGACTTCATGCATGTCTGCCTGCGCTGGCACGAGGCCTTCAACAAGATGGAATACGGCGGGGTGCCGATCATTGCGGCCCTGCAGGGTGCGGTTGTCGGCGGCGGGCTGGAACTGGCCAGCGCGGCCCATGTCCGGGTAATGGATCAGACCACATATTTTGCGCTTCCTGAAGGCCAGCGCGGCATCTTTACCGGCGGCGGCGCCACTATTCGGGTTTCCGACATGATCGGCAAATACCGGATGATTGACATGATCCTGACGGGCCGGGTGTATCAGGGACAGGAAGCGGTCGACCTGGGACTGGCGCAATACATCACCGAAGAGTCCAGCTTCGACAAGGCGGTCGAGCTTGCCGATAAGGTCGCGCAAAACCTGCCGCTGACCAACTATGCGATCTGTTCGGCGATCAGCCATTTGAACAATATGTCGGGCATGGATGCGGCCTATGCCGAAGCTGTCGTGGCCGGAGTCGTGAATACGCAGCCTGCGGCGCGCGAACGGCTGGAGGCCTTTGCCAACAAAACCGCAGCCCGCGTGCGGCCCAACAGCTAGGCCGCGCAAACCAGTCGTCAGGCCGTGGTTTTGCGCATGGCCTGATGGTGCCGGACAGTGCTGGACAAGGGGGGATCCGTTTGCTCTTGGTGCAGCTGCGAAGCGCTGGGGGCGAAGCCAGGCGGAACCTGCATCTTGTGCGGGTAACTGCCATCCATTTGCGGCATTCGGCTGAGAGTCCTGACCGGTGCGGAAACGTTAGGTTCAGGGCGCCGTGCGGCCGGCAGCTTTGCTTGGTGTCTCATGCTGGCCCACATCTTGACAAAACCGGGTTTGTGGTTATTTTGACGTCATGACAATATCAAGCAACAACGCCCGCGCCCTTGCCGCCCTTGGTCACGATGCCCGTCTGGCCATCTTCCGCCTGTTGGTCAAAGCAGGGGAGGACGGGCTTCGGGTCGGCGAGATTGCCGAACATCTGGGCTTGGCTCCCTCCACGCTGGCGCACCATCTGTCGGCGCTGGTGGACGCCAGGCTGGTTGTACAGGAAAAGCACGGGCGCGAAGTATTCAGCCGGGTCGATTATCCCGTGATGCTGGGCGTGGTGAACTTTCTGACGTCCGAATGCTGCACAGGCGTCACCCTGGCTGCCAAGGAGGAGAACGCATGAGGTAAAAGCCTCTTCTTCGATCTAAAATAACTATAAATCTGGTGATATGGAAATGACAAACGCAACAAACGTTCCCCCAAGATCAGGCACATCTGTCTGGCGGTTCTTCCAGGAGCAGCGGGTCTGGCTGGCCTCTGCCGTACTCCTGCTGCTGCTGGCCATCTTTGATCCTGCCCAATCCGCAGACAGCGCCGTCTTTGCCGGGGCTGCGCTGGCGCATACGGCCCCCTATCTGCTGTTCTCCATTGCCATCGCGGCCTGGGCTGGCGCCACTGGTGCAGACAATCTGGTGGCCAAAGCTTTTACCGGCAAACCGCTTCTGATGATTGCGCTTGGTGCGCTGGCAGGGGGATTGTCGCCGTTCTGCTCCTGCGGAGTGATCCCGCTCATCGCAGCGCTGCTGTCGATGGGGGTGCCGTTGTCCGCCGTCATGGCGTTCTGGCTGGCATCGCCGATCATGGACCCGTCGATGTTCTTTCTGACCGCCGGAGTTCTGGGCGTTGAATTCGCTGTGGCCAAAACTGCTGCCGCAGTCGGCCTTGGCCTCTTTGGCGGTTTGGTTGTCCACTTGCTGAACCAGGGTGGCGCCTTAAAGGACGCGTTGCGCGAGGGTGTCGGAAACGGCGGCTGCGGCGGAGCCAGGATGCGTGCGCCCAAGCCGGTGATCTGGAAGTTTTGGACTGAGGCGGAGCGTCGGGCAAAATTTGCCGGAACCGCCTGGACCACGACGCTGTTTTTGGCCAAATGGCTGCTGCTGGCCTTCATTTTGGAAAGCTTGATGCTGGCCTGGATACCGGCCGAAACAGTGACTTCCGCCTTGGGCGGCGAAGGTTTGCTGCCGATCATTACCGCAACGCTGGTGGGTGTCCCCGCCTATCTGAACGGTTATGCGGCGCTGCCGTTGGTCGGCGGGCTGATTGAGCAGGGCATGGCGCCGGGGGCAGGCCTTGCCTTTCTGGTGGCCGGCGGCGTGACCTCGATCCCCGCAGCTATGGCCGTATGGGCTCTGGCCCGTCCGCAGGTCTTTGCGCTGTACCTCGGCCTATCGCTCAGCGGTGCCTTTTCCGTGGGGCTGCTGTTCCAGCTCTGGCACGCGGTCTGATCCAATCCCAGGGTCCGGGCACACCCGGATCCTGACAGGCGGGCGCCGCCTAAGGCAGCGCCCGCTTCACCCTTCCGGACGCAGACGGGAGGGGCGGTAAGCCGGTGGCTTTGTCCCGCCCAGGCGTGCCGGTTCAGGCCTTTACCCGGCTCATCGACGGGTCGTAGAGCGGGTTGAGCTGGACCTCGCAGGGGACCCGCTTGGTGGCGACCTCCAGCTCGTAACTCCCGCGCAGCACGTAGTCGGCATCGACGCCATCGGGATTGCGGATGTAGCCGTAGCCGATGGACTGTCCGACGGTGTAGCCGTAGCCGCCGGAGGTGAGCCAGCCGACGCGCTCGCCGTTGCGGTAGATGGTTTCGCGGCCCAGAAGCACCACGCCGGGAGCTGTGGTGAAACAGGCGAGCATCTTCTTCACCCCCCCGGCCTTCTGCGCTTCAGCTGCGGCGCGGCCCTTGAAGGGGATATCCTTCTTGAGCTTGACCGCCCAGCCAAGCCCGGATTCGAACGGGGTGTGGTCCGGGCCAATGTCCGAGCCCCAGGCGCGGTAGCCTTTCTCCAGGCGCAGGGATTCGATCGAGCGGTAACCGGCATTGACCAGCCCGTGCGGCTGTCCGGCCTGCATCAGTGCGGCATAGACGGTCTGGGCGTATTCGACCGGCAGGTGCAGCTCCCAGCCGAGTTCCCCCACATAGGTCACGCGCAGCGCCTGCACTGGGCAGCCGGCGATGCCGATGGTGCGGATGGTGCCGAACTTGAAACCGTCGTTAGAGACATCGTCGCGGGTGACAGCGGAGAGGATGCCGCGCGCTTTCGGCCCCATCAGCGACAGCACCGCGTTGGAGGAGGTGATGTCGAACAGCTGGCAGTTCATGCCGTCGGGAATGTTGCGGCGGATCCAGTCGAAGTCGTGGGTGGCATAGCCTGTGCCGGTGACGATGTAGAACTCGTCCTGCGCGACGCGGCCCACCGTGAGATCGCATTCGATGCCGCCCTTGCCGTTCAGCATCTGGGTGTAGATCAGCGCCCCCACCGGCTTGTCCACGTCATTGGCGCAGATCCAGTTCATTGCGGCCAGCGCATCCGGGCCTTTCAGCGCGAATTTGGCAAAGGACGTCTGGTCATACAGCACCGCTGCCTCGCGCGCGGCCTTGTGCTCGCGCCCCACTGCGTCGAACCAGTTCTGACGGCCGAAGCTGTAGACATCCTGGGGCGTTTCCCCCTTGGCGGCGTCGGCGTACCAGTTCGGGCGTTCCCAGCCGAGTTTTTCGCCAAAGCATGCGCCCTGGGATTTCAGCGTGTCATAGAGCGGCGACTTGCGGCAAGGGCGGCCAGAGCTGTGTTCCTCATACGGCCAGGCCATGGTGTAGTGCTTTCCATAAGCCTCGACCGTGCGGGTGCGCACCCAGTCCGTGTCGAAATGCGGGCGGCCAAAGCGGCGGATGTCGGCAGACCAAAGGTCGAACGGCGGCTCACCCTTGTGGACCCATTCCGCCAGCGCCATGCCTGCGCCGCCGCCGGCTGCGATGCCGAAAGCGTTGAAGCCGGCGCCGACATAGAAGTTGCTCAGCTCCGGTGCCTCGCCAATGATGAAATTGCCGTCGGGGGTGAAGCTTTCGGGCCCGTTGGTCAGGGTCTTGATGCCGGCATGTTCCAGCGCGGGAACCCGGCCCAGGGCCTGTTCCATCAGCTGCTCGAAATGGTCGAAGTTGCTGTCCAGCAACGTGTAGTGGAAGCCTTGCGGAATACCGTCCTTGGCCCAGGGGATCGGGTTCGGCTCATAGCCGCCCATCACCAGCCCGCCGACTTCCTCCTTGTAGTAGGTCAGCCGGTCCGGGTCGCGCAGGGTCGGAAGGCCGGAGGGCACGCCCTCAAACGGCTCGGTCACCATGTACTGGTGCTCCATCGGCACCAGCGGCACGTTGACGCCAAAGCGTTTGGCAAAGGTGCGGGTCCACTGGCCGGCGCAGCAGATCACCTTCTCGCATTCGATCCGGCCATGTTCGGTGATCACCGCGCGGATCTTACCGTCTTCAATCTCGATATCGGTGACCTTGGTGTCCTCGAAAATCTTGGCCCCGGCCATCCGCGCGCCCTTGGCCAGCGCCTGGGTGATATCAGACGGGTTGGCCTGGCCGTCGGTTGGCATGAAGGCGGCGCCGATGACGTCGGAGATATCCATCAGCGGCCACAGCTCCTGTGCCTCTTTCGGGGTCAGAAGCTCCATCTCCAGACCAAAGGAATGCGCGGTGGTGGCCTGGCGCTTCACTTCGGTCCAGCGTTCTTCGTTACAGGCCAGCCGCAACCCGCCGTTCATCTTCCAGCCGGTGCCAAGGCCCGTTTCCTCTTCGATCTTATTGTAAAGATCGACCGAATAGCCCAGCAGCTGGGTGATATTGGCGTTCGAGCGCAGCTGCCCGACCAGCCCGGCGGCGTGGAAAGTGGTGCCCGAGGTCAGTTTCTTGCGCTCCAGCAGCACCGTGTCTGTCCAGCCGAGTTTGGCCAGATGATAAGCGGTAGAGCAGCCGATGATACCGCCGCCGATGATGACTGCCTTGGCAGTTGAGGGGAGTTCGGTCATGTCAGTCCTCAGGTGTTTTGAAAGTCGTCAAGTGCGGCGCGGAAGCGCGCGAGGTTGCTGGCGGTGTAGGCCGCGTAGTCAAAGTCGATTTCGGAGGTGATCTCGGAGACCATGCTCCACATGGTCTCGCGCAGCAGCGAGGCGCATTTCATGGCGCCGTAGCGGTGCAGCAGGCCGTCGTTGGCAGGCGCTTCGAAGTAGGTTTCCAGCAGCCAGTGCTCCTGCTGCTCTGACAGCCCGTTGTTGGACGCCAGCCCGCCAAGGTCGAACAGCGGTGAGTTGAAGCCGGCATAGTCATAATCGATCAGCCAGAGCCGGTCACCGTCGTCCAGAAAGTTGCCGCACAGGAGGTCGTTGTGGCCAAAGACGATATCGAAGGGGCCCGCCGCCTGTTCCAGGCTGTTGCCGATGCCGGTCAGCTCGGCAGCCAGCGTCCCATGCGGGCTGTCCTTGTCCTGCAGTGTCGCCGCATAGTCGCGGATCACATGGAAGACCCAGAACACCAGCGCCGGGCCGCGCAGATGCCTGGGCACTTCGCGGTGGCAGGATTTCACCAGCTCCAGTACCCGGGGCAGCATGGCGGGGTCGCGCACGTCTTCCTCGGTCAGGGTGCGGCTTTCAATGTATTCCAGCACCGTCAGGCCGCCTTGGGTATGCACGACCGCGGGTGACAGGCCAGCGGCATGGGCGGCGCGGCTGGCGGCCAGCTCGTTGAAGCGCATCACCTGGTGCAGCGGGATGTCATCGCCCGCACGTACCACGTATTTGCCCGCGCTGTCCTCGACCAGGCAATTCACATTGGTGATACCGCCGTCGAGCGGTCTGATGCCTATCTCTCCCTGCCAAATCGGCAGGGCGCGGATGCGGTTCAGCAGATCGGATTGGGTCATGGTCAGCTCTCCAGTCCAAAGCGGATGCGGGCGCCGCGGGCACCAGCATTGACCAGCCGGTCGGCAATGATGGCGATGAAGGCGATGGCAAGACCGGCGACCAAGCCGCGGCCGGTGTCTGCCTTGGTCAGCGCGATATAAACTTCCTGACCGAGGTCACGGGTGCCGACCAGCGCAGTGATCACCAGCATCGACAGCGCCAGCATGATGGTCTGGTTGATGCCCAGCAGGATCTCCGGCAGCGCCATCGGCAGGCGCACCAGGCGCAGCAGCTGCCAGCGGGTGCAGCCTGAGACTAAGCCTGCCTCGATCAGCTCGCCGCTGACACTGCGCACGCCATGCGCGGCATAGCGGACGGCCGGGGCCAGCGCATACAGGACAATGGCGATCATCGCGGTGAAATCACCGATCCGGAACAGCATCACCACCGGGATCAGGTAGACGAAACTGGGCAGGGTCTGCAGGGTGTCGATCAGCAGGTTGATGGCGATGCCTGCGCGCCGGTTCAGTGCGGCCAGCACACCCAGAGGCACACCGATCAGGGTGGCGAGGATCACCGAGGCGCCGCAAAGATAGACAGTGACCATGGCCTTGGCCCAAAGGCCGCTGACCGCAATCAGGGCAGACATCACGCCGCATAGCGCTGCCAGTTTCCAGCCGCCGACGCGCCAGCCCAGCAGCGTCAGCATGGCAATCGCCCAGGGCCAGGGAATGCCCAGCAGGGTTTTCTTGATCGGCAGCAGGAACCAGTGCAGGAAGAAGACCTTCACTGCCTCGAACGCATCGAAGTAATTCACGTTCAGGTATTTGACTGCGTCATTCCAGAAGGCGCCAGTGGTGATGGTCTGGCTGGCCGGATAGTCCAGCAGCAACGGCGAGAAGCGGCCCAGCACCCAGGTGATCATTAACAGCGACAGTACCAGCACCGTGCGTTTGTGCCGGGCGGCCCAGGAGCCGGGTGAGGTGTGGTGGATCTGGCCCATGCGTTCGGCGAAAGCTTGGCTCAGCCGGTCCACGGCGATGGCCAGCACCACGATAGCGATGCCTGCCTCGAACCCGGCGCCGATGTCGAGGCGGCGCAGGGCAGCCAGCACGTCGAACCCCAGCCCGCCAGCACCGATCATCGAGGCGATGATCACCATGTTGAGCGTCAGCATGATCACCTGATTGACGCCGACCATCAGACTTTGACTGGCCGAGGGCACCAGCACCCGCCACATCAGCTGCCGTTTGGTGGTGCCCGCCATCCGCCCGAAGTCGAGGATCTCCGGGTCCACCGACTTGAGCGCCATGATGGTGATGCGGATCATAGGCGGGGTGGCATAGATGATGGTGGCGACCAGCGCCGAGACCGGGCCGAAGCCGAACATGAACAGGATCGGCACAAGATAGGCGAAGATCGGGATGGTCTGCATCAGATCCAGAACAGGGGAAAGGATGCGTTCGCCCTGCGGGTGGCGGTAGGCCCAGATGCCGGCCAGCAGCCCGCCGCCTGCGCCGATCGGCACCGCGATGACCACCGAGGCAAGCGTGACCATGGCGCTGTCCCACTGTCCGAAGACCGCAAGATAGGCAAAACAGGCCCCGGCGACCGCCGCCAGCCCCCAGTTGCGGCAGAAGTGTCCCAGGGCAATCACCGCGATGGTGACCGCGATCCAGCTGGCGGCCGGCAGCAGCACCTGCGGGGCCGGGCCGGGGCCGTACAGAAAACCATGCGCCAGCAGGCTCAGCATCAGCTCATAGGGCTGTTCGATCAGCCAGGCGATGGCGCGGGTGGCATCGGTGAAGGACACCGGGCCGATGGCCGCGTCCTCCACCAGCCAAGACATGGCGGAAGATATACGGGTTTTGAAGGGGATCACCCAAGAGGAGGGGATCTTGATCAGCCAGCGCGCATCCAGCGCCTTGGCCAGATCGCGGCCGAACCAGCCTAGCAGGATTGTGACCAGCACCAGCCCCCAGGCTGCGGCGCTTTGCCAAGTCAGACGCGCTTTCATGCCGCTTTCCCCGCGCCGAACAGCACGCGGGCCACCGCTGTGCGGCCGATGCTGCCGATGATGCGCCCGTTTTCATCGCACACCGGGCGCGGGGCATCTGCGGCGATGATCTGCTCTGCCACCTCCGATACCCGGGCGGCGGCGGGAACCGGGGGGCCGTCACCGTCCGTGCCCGGGGTCATGATGCCGCCCACCGTCAGCACCTTGGAGCGCGGGATGTGGCGGGTGAATTCAGCGACATAGTCCGTGGCCGGGTTCAGCACCAGTTCCTCAGGCGTGGCAATCTGGATGATCTCGCCGTCCTTCATGATGGCGATACGGTCGGCAAGGCGCACGGCCTCCTCGAAGTCGTGGGTGATGAAGACGATGGTCTTGTGCAGGCGGGCCTGCAGGCGCAGGAATTCGTCCTGCATCTCGCGGCGGATCAGCGGATCAAGCGCCGAGAACGGCTCGTCCAGAAACCACAGATCAGGTTCCGTCACCAAGGAGCGGGCAATACCGACGCGCTGCTGCTGGCCGCCGGACAGCTCGCGCGGGTAATAATCCTCGCGGCCTTTGAGGCCGACCAGTTCCACCACCTCGCGGGCCTTGGCGTCCGCCTCGGCTTTGGGCGCGGCCTGAACGGTCAGCGGGAACATCACGTTCTGCAGCACGGTCAGATGCGGCAGCAGGGCAAAGTGCTGAAACACCATGCCCATCTTGTGGCGGCGGATTTCGATCAGTTCCTGCTCGCTGGCGGTCAGCAGATCCACACCGTCAAACAGCACCTCGCCGCCGGTCGGCTCGATCAGCCGCGACAGGCAGCGCACCAGGGTGGATTTGCCGGACCCGGACAGGCCCATGATGATGAAGATCTCGCCTTCGGCAATGTCGATGCGGGCATCGCGCACAGCGCCGATAATACCTGCCTTGCGGATCTCCGCGCCGCTGGGGGACGGGTTGCTGTTCAGAAACGCCTCGGCATTGGCGCCATAAAGCTTCCAGATGTTGCGGCAGGAGAGTTTGGTCTTGGGAGACATCAATGCGGTTCCTGGACCGGTCCGCAGAAAGCGGCCGGGTTGATTGACGGGACAGGAGAAAAGACCGGGGCTGCCGGAGAGCGTGCAGCAGCCCCGGGGAGTGAGATCAGTTGCCGATCCAGCCGGACCAGCGGTCCTTGTTTGCGGTCATCCATCCGGACACCACTGTATCGATATCGACGCCCTCCAGATCCGCCTTGCCGACCATGGCGCTCATCTCTTCGTTGGTAATCTGGTAGGACTGAACGATCTCATAGGCACCCGGCCATTTTTCCGGCAGTCCGGCCCAGGCCGCCTTCCAGATCGGGCCGCGCGGCTTGCCGCAGTCATAAGCCAGATCCGGGTTCACCCCCGCCGCAGGATCAGCGTAACATTCCGCGGAATAGGGCGGGAATTCCACGAACTCGCCGTCGTATTTGGCCGGCGCCCAGTGCGGCACATAAACCCACAGGACAATCGGATCCTGGCGCTGATAGGCGGATTCAAGTTCGGCAAACAGTGCCGCATCGGTGCCCGCATGCACAACTTCAAATTCCAGCTCTAGCGCCTCGACGCGTTCCTCGTCAAAGCCGCCCCAGGTGACCGGCCCGCCGACATAGCGCCCGTAGGGGGAGGTTTCAGCAGTTGCGAATTCCTCGGCGCAGTCTTTCAGCGCCTGCCAGTCGGGCAGGCCGGGGCAGCGGTCTTTCATATAGGCGGGGTACCACCATTCCTCGATCGCCATCAGCCCGGTTTCGCCGGCGTTGACCACCTTGCCCGAGGCAGTCGCGTCGTCCAGCGCCTCGCGTCCGGTGGTTTCCCAGATTTCCATCGCCAGATGCAGGTCCCCTGTCTTCAACCCGGCAAACTGGGCGATATAGTCTGCCTGGACGTATTCGACGTTGTATCCTGCCTCCTGCAGGATGCTGCCCATGATCTTGGTGTTGATCAGCTGGCCGGACCAGTCGTGCAGTGTCAGTCTGATGGGGTCGGAGGACTCGGCGGCCCAGGCGGATGGAGCGGAAACGGCGGCTGTCAGCGCCACGGCTCCCAAAGCGTTGAAGTTTCTCAGCATAAGGAATTCCCTGATATGTGGCATTTTGTGCGATTCTTGGCGTCGCGTGCTGAGATGGTGCTGCGGTTATGTCTGTCAGTCAATAAAAAACCACAATAAGCCACAATTGTCTCTGAATTAGGCGGTTTTTGAGCAAAAAATTGCGGCGCTAGAGGTCCGTGTGTTGTTTTTTGTGGCTTTCTGGCGTAGCAACGCAACAGGAGGCCAGATGACCAAAACCCGTAAGACCACCAACCAGCGTGAAGAGGAAATCCTGCGGGCGCTGCAGCAGGCAGGCGGATCCTGCAGGGTCAGCTATCTGGCTGGCAGGCTGGGTGTGTCCAATGAAACCATCCGGCGGAACATCCGCACGCTGGAGGATGCCCAGGCGGTCCGCAAGGTTCACGGCGGGGTGCATCTGGTTGAAGATGTGAACGAGCTGCCGCTGCAAAGCCGGATGGACACCCACGCCTCTGAAAAGCAGCGTCTGGCCATCGAGGTGGCCAAGACCATCAGCGACGGGGATTCGGTCTTTTTAGACGTTGGTTCCACCACAGCCTATGTGGCGCAGGAGCTGCAGCAGCGGTCAAACCTCTTTGTGGTGACCAACTCCGTGCTGGTGGCCCATGCGCTGGCATCGCGCAACAACAACCGGGTGTTTCTGGCCGGCGGCGAGCTGCGCCCGCATGACGGCGGCGCCTTCGGGGCCGAAGCGCTGGATCTGGTGCGGCGGCTGAACGTGCAGTTTGCCATCTTTTCGGCCGGGGCGATCAATGCCGAACTGGGTTTCATGCTGCATGACCTGGAAGAGGCAAATTTGGCCCGTGTCGCGGCGGCCAATGCGCAGGTCCGGATAGTCGTTGCCGATCATGACAAATTCAACAAGCGCGCGCCGGTGTCGATCGGCAAGGATACCAAATTCGAAGTCTTCTATACGGACGCGCAACCGCCGCAGGCCATCCTGGACATGCTCAAGGCGATGGATACCGATCTGATCGTGGTCGAATAACGGGACTGCGGGCTGTCTCCGGACAGTTTGCAGTCCCGCTTTTGCGGCTGCGGCTGATGGGTGTCCCAACCCTGAAACGGCTTCTTCTGGAATTTTCCATCTGTCCGTGCCTTTGGAAACCCTCCTACCTAGGCTGCTTGCCGCAGCTGTGCCCGGGCCGCAGAATTTCTGCTGCAGAATAACTTTTTCTTGCCGCAACGAAAGGGATGCGCTACCCGCGCTTTACCGGTCCCGAAAGGGCTAAGAGGGAATCCGCGGTGCCTGCCGGCGCCAAACGGAACTGCCCCCGCAACTGTAGGCGGCGAGAGCTGTGCCATGACGTCACTGGACCAAAACAGTCCGGGAAGACGGCACAGTCATTGACCCGCCAGTCAGGAGACCTGCCGGTGAAAACCGAAAAACACCGGGCGGGGTTGTCCGGGGAGGTTGCCGATAAGATGCGCCGCCGGTTTCCGGTGCCGCAAACGGGGGCAAGGACCTCTGCCTTACCGGTCAATGCCCTTTCACCCGTTCTCCGGTCATTGACACATGGAGATCGAATATCATGTTTTTGCGTTCCGGCCTGATCGGCCTTTCCTTCATCGCTGCTGCACAGGCTGCGGCGGCCGGTGAAACCTTTCCGCTGACCATTGAAAACTGCGGCCAGTCGATCACTTTCGAGGCGCCGGCAGCGTCTTCCGTAACGGTCGGCCAGGCGGCGACCGAAGTGCTTTACGCGCTGGGGCTGGGCGACAAGGTGCTGGGCACCTCGGTCTGGTTCAACGACGTGCTGCCCGAATACGCGGACCTGAATGCCAAGATCGACCGCCTGGCCGACAACGATCCGAGCTTTGAAAGCGTGGTTGCTAAGCGGCCCGGCCTGGTTGCGGCGCAGTACGAATGGCACGTTGGCCCCGAAGGCGTCGTGGCCAAACGTGAGCAGTTCCATGATCTGGGTATTCCGACCTATGTGATGCCCGCCGATTGCGTCGGTAAGGACAACACCACCGGCGGCGACGGAACCCGCACCCGGATGTTCACCACCGGCAGCCTGTATCAGGGCATCGAGGAGCTGGCGGCGATCTTTGGCGAAGCCGAAAAAGGCGCCGAATTGGTCGCCGACTACAAGGCCCGCGAGGCGGCAGCTGTTGCCAAGGCGCAGGAAGTCGCACTGGAAGATGCATCCGCCGTGTTCTGGTTCTCTTCGCCTGAAATGGAGAGCGATCCGTTTGTGGCAGGCGAGAAGGGCGCGCCGGGTTACATGATGCAGCAGCTGGGCCTGCGCAACGTCATCGAAACCGACGAGGAATGGCCGACTGTCGGCTGGGAGACCATCGCCAAAGCCAACCCCACAGTGATTGTGATTGCCCGCATGGACCGCCGCCGCTTTGCTGCGGATGACTATGAGAAAAAGCTGGAGTTCCTGCGCAGTGATCCGGTGGCCAGCCAGATGGATGCGGTCAAGAACAACCGCATCGTCGTGATGGACGCTCAGGCGATGGATGCCACCATCCGTGCCATTCCGGCGCTGGAGGAACTGGCTGCTGAACTCAGCGCGATCGGCAACAGCCAGTGAGCGCAGCCGCCGCAATCACATGGCAGGGCGTCAAGGGCGCGTGCCTGGCCTTGCCGGTGCTGGTTGCGGCGGTTCTGGCAGGCGCAATGATCGGGGAAACCGCGCTTGCGCCTGACCTTGTGCTGTCTGTTCTGGCCAACAAGCTGGCCGGGGCAGGGCTGCCGGTTGATCCGATAGATCAAGGCATTGTCTGGAGTTACCGGCTGCCGCGGGCGCTGGTGGCGGGGGCCTGCGGGGCGGCGCTGGCGGTGGCGGGTGTGGTGCTGCAGGCGCTGCTGCGCAATGCGCTGGCCGATCCATACATCCTCGGCATCTCTGCCGGCGCCTCCACCGGGGCGGTTGCAGTGACCATTGCTGGGCTGGGCGGCGGTGCGCTGTCGCTGTCCTTTGGCGCCTTCAATGGCGCGCTTTTGGCCTTTGGCTTTGTTGCCGTTCTGGCCCGGGCCGCCGGAGCAGGCGGCAGCCGCGCGGCGGCAGCGCAGATCGTGCTGGCCGGCATTGCAGGCTCGCAGCTGTTCAACGCGCTGACTGCTTTCATCATCGCCAAGTCGGCCAATGCTGATCAGGCCCGCGGCATCATGTTCTGGCTGATGGGCAATATGAGCGGGGTGCGCTGGCCGGATGTGTGGCTGGCGGTGCCGCTGGCTCTGGCGGGCTGGGGGGTCTGCCGGTTCCATGCGCGGGCGCTGGACGCCTTTACCTTTGGCACCGATTCAGCGGCCTCGCTGGGCATTCCGGTGCGGCGGGTGCAGGTCACTCTGATCTTTGCCACCGCGCTGACAACTGCGGTAATGGTGTCGATTGTCGGCTCCATCGGTTTTGTTGGGCTGGTCATCCCCCATGCGGCGCGGTTCCTGGTTGGCCCGGGTCACCGCAGGCTGATGCCGGCCGCGGCGCTGACCGGCGCGGTGTTCCTGATTGGCGCCGACATCGTGTCCCGCATCATCATTCCGGGACAGGTGCTGCCCATCGGCGTGGTCACAGCCCTGATCGGCGCACCGTCCTTTGCGGTGATCCTGGTGCGTGGAAGAAGGGCTGCGCGATGAAGATCGAAGCCCGCAGCCTGTCTTACTCTATCCGCGGCAAGCTGCTGCTTTCTGATGTCTCATTGACGGTGCAGCCGGGAGAGACCCTGGCCTTGGTTGGTCCGAACGGGTCTGGGAAATCCACGCTGATGCGGCTGCTGGCGGGTCTGGCGCGCCCCTCGCAAGGCGAGGTTCTGCTGGCGGAAAAACCCTTGGCGCGGCTGACGCGCAGAGAGGTCGCCCAGCGGACCGCGATCGTTGAACAGCAGGCAGACACCGCCGAGCGAATTACCGCACGGTCGGTGGTGGAACTGGGGCGGACCCCCTGGCTGTCAGCGTTGAGGCCCTGGAGCGGCGAAGACAGCCAGCATGTGGAAAATGCGCTGAAGACAGTGGAAATGGAGGGGTTTGCCAGCCGCGAGTGGGCCACCCTGTCCGGCGGTGAGCGGCAGCGGCTGCACATCGCCCGCGCACTTGCGCAGCGGCCCGGGCTGCTGCTGCTGGACGAGCCGACAAACCACTTGGATATTCACCATCAGTTGTCGATCCTGAACTGCATCCGGAACCTGAAGGTGACTACCGTCGTGGCGCTGCACGATCTGAATCAGGCGCTGATGTGCGACCGGGTGGCGGTGCTGTCGGGCGGACGCCTGGTGGCGCTGGGCACACCGCAGCAGGCGTTGGCGCCTGAAACGGTTTCCGGGATCTTCGGGATCAAGGCCCGCTGGGTCCAGGACGCGGATGGCGGTGAGCCGTTTCTGTCCTTTCACTTGGCCTGAGAGTGCCGCAGCACAGGTCTCCCGCCCGTTGCCGGATGTCCTGACGGACAGCCGGCGCCCGTTGGGCCCGGCGCCGCGCTGCGGCGCGGCGAACCGGCCAGCAGTGCGACCGGATGTTTCGCGCGCGAAACATTGGGGCACAAAGGCTGACCCTCTTAGGGTCTTGCGGATTGGGCCCCTTGGGGGTCTCAGGTGTTGCTGATCTCCCCAAGGATCTTGTTGCGCTGGATCTTTCCTGACGGCCCCTTGGGCAGGTCCTGCAGGATGTGTATCTCGTCCGGCGATTTGAACCGCCCCAGCACGGAGTGGCAGATCTCAATCAGCTCCAGCGGGGTCAGGCTGGAGCCGTTGCGGATCTTGACCGCCGCCTCCACCGTCTCGCCGTAGCTTTTGCAGGGGCGTCCAAAGGCCGCGGCCTCGATCACGTCGGGGTGAGAGTAGAGGGCTTCGTCGATTTCACGCGGGGCAATGTTTTCGCCGCCTTTGATAATCAGCTCTTTAAGGCGGCCGGTGACAAAAACATAGCCGTCGGCGTCGATGCGCCCCAGGTCGCCGGTGCGCAGCCAGCCGTCCGCGGTGAAAGTGCCTGCGGTGGCCTCGGGGTTGTTGAGGTACTCCAGCATCACATTGGGGCCGCGCACGGCCAGCTCGCCTTCGCTGCCATCGGTGACTGGGTTCTGATTGGCATCAAGGATAGCGACTTCGTTGCCATAGCCGATGCCGGGGGAGCCGATCTTGCGGGTGCCGGGGGGCAGCGGGTTCGACAGGATCTGGGCGGCGGTCTCAGTGAGGCCCATGGTTTCGATAATGGGTATGCCGAAGCGGTCCTCAAACGCGCGCTGCACGTCCGGGGCCAGTGCTGAGGAGGCAGAGCGACCGAAACGGATGCGGGCGCAAGTGCTGTCGACCGGGTCCAGTTCCGAGTGCAAAAGGTGCGAGATGATGGTGGGCACCACCGAAAACCAGGTGGCCTGCGACCAGCCGGCATGGGCCCAGAAACGGCTGGCGGAGAAACGCTCGCACATCGCCAGCGAGCCGCCGGAAATCAGCGTGCCCATCACCGTCACGCACAACCCGTTGATATGGTAGACCGGCAGCACGCACAGGCCGCGGTCCTGCGGTGTCAGTTCATGTGCAGCCGCCGTGGTCCAGCCGCCGGCAAGCAGGCTGGCGTGGCTGTGCACAACCCCCTTGGGCTGCCCGGTGGTGCCGGAGGTGTACATCAGCAAAGCGTGGTCACCGGCAGAGAGCGGGTGCAGCTCTGCCGGTGAGCCGCCAGTGACTGCCTGCCTGTCCAATGGGGAGAGGATGGACAGGTCGGCAGTCTGCTCGAACAGCCCGGTCTGGCTGTCATGCACAAAGGCAAAGCGGGCGCCGCTGTGCTGCAGGGCGTAGGCGACGGCGCTGTTGCCTGCGACCAGGTTGATCATGGTGGCGCGGAAGCCGCCGTAGAGCACCCCGAACAAGCATTCGAGGGCTTCGCGCCCGTTGGGATGCAGGATGGCGATGCTTTCGCCTTTTGCGATGCCCATCGCGGTCAGCGAACGGGCGATGGCCTCGGCGGTTCTGCGCAGTTCGGGCCAGGAGAGGTCCGGCGCGCCATCGGGAAAGACAAAGCCGGTGCCGCCGTCCTTGGCGCGTTTGTCAAGCCAGTCGCGAATGGTTCCCTTGGGCAGTTCCATCATTGGCCTGCCTCCGCCCAATAGCTGGCAAAAATGTCGTCCAGTGCCGGTTCGCGGGGTGGAATTTCGCGCACGACTTTGGCTGTCTGCACGAAATGGCGCCAGTTGAGGTTGGTGTCGATCGAATTGCCGCCCCAACTGCCGCAACCCATCGACAGGGAAAACGGCATGCCATTGGTAAAGGCGCCGCCGGTGGCAAACGTATGCGCCTGATTGACGATCACCCGGCAGGCTGGCATCTCGCGGCCCAGCTCAATCGCGCGTTCGTCCCTGGCAGTGTGAATGCCGATGGAATGGCCGCTGCCCTGATGGTCCAGAATGCGCGCGGCGATGGCTTTGGCATCCGCGAAATCGGCGGCGCGGTAGACCGCCAGAATGCGGCTCAGTTTTTCGCCGGACAGGGGGTGGTCCGGGCCGATGCCCTTGGTTTCCACCGCCAGGAATTTGGTGTCCGCGGGGACGTTTCCGTCCATGTCCAGCGCGGTCAGCATCTTGTCTGCGTCTTGTGCAATAACTTCGCGGTTCAGATGGCCGTCCGGCCAGAGTCTGGCGATGATACCGTCTGCCTCTGCTTCGGGAATCAGCGCGCCGCCTTCCTGGGCCAATGCGGCAATAAACCGGTCATAAATAGCGTCCACAACCACAACCGAGTTCTCCGAGGAGCAGGAAGTGGCATTGTCGAATGTCTTGGAGGCGGTGATCTTGGCTGCTGCATCGGGCAGATCGGCGGTTTCGTCCACGATCACCGACACATTGCCGGCCCCGACGGCTACAGCGGGGGTGCCGCAGGACTGGGCGCGGTGCACGTTGTTCTGGCTGCCGGTGCAGATCACCCGGTCGGCGGCTTCCATCAGCGCCTGGGTCTTGGCCTTGGAGCCGGGCGCGGGGATCATCTGCACCAGATCCGGGTCCAATCCCAGCTTGGCGAATTCAGCGTGGATGCAGGAAAGCAGCAGCTCGCAGGAGGCGACGCCCTTAGGCGAGGGCGCCACCACAATGGCATTGCCTCCCTTAAGTGCGTTGATGATGTTGTTGGCGGGTGTAGCCGCCGGGTTGGTCGAGGGGACAACGGCGCCGATCACGCCGATGGGGCGCATGATCTCGGTGATGCCGGTTTCAGGATCGTCGCTGATGATGCCGTGGGTCTGGACGCCGGCGATGTCGCGCAACAGGCCCAGCGTCTTGCGGTGGTTCTTGGTGATCTTGTCCGGCACATTGCCGAGGCCGGTGGTTTCCACTGCCAGCTCAGCCAGGGCACGGTTGCGGGCGGGTTCCATGATGGCCCAGCCTGCCGCCAAAGCTGCCTTGTCATACAGCGCCTGGCTGCCGCCTGCCTCAAAGGCCTGCTGGGCGGTGCGGGCGCGCGCCACGATCTGTTCCACCCCGGCGATGCCGGAGGCGAGTGCGTCCTGAGCGTTCATGTCTTTCCTCGATTGATTGTCCGGGGCAGGGACGCTGCCCCGGAGGGTTTCGGCCAAGGGTGGCGGGATCAGAGCCCGGCCAGAAGTTCCTTGAGCGTCTGTTCGCGGGCGGCCCACATTTCCTTGACCTCGTCGCGGGTCATGATGTGCATGGGCGAGCCGCCGGCCTGCATTTTCTTGGCCACACGGGGGTTTGCGAACATCTCCGGCACGGTGTCGGCGAGCTGGTCGATCACTTCTTGCGGGGTGCCTTTGGGAACCATCACACCGCGGAAATTGACCGATGAATTGTCCACTTCCAGCCCTTGCTCCTGCATGGTGGGCACATCGGGCAGAAAGTCCGAGCGCTGCAGGTCCGCAACGCCGAGGATCCTGACATTGCCCGCCGCTTGTGCGCGAAACGCGTCGGAGAGGTTGTTTACCCCGCCCATGACCTCACCAGCGATAACGGCTTTCATCGCAGCCGCACCGCCGCCTTTGGTCGGGATATAGGCCATCTTGACGCCCGCGGCCTTTTCGATCTGCAGCGCGGCAATATGGTGGCCCACAAACAACCCGGCGCCCGAAAAGGTCAGCTTGCCCGGGTTCTCCTTGGCATGGGCAACCACATCCGCCATTGAATTGAAGGGGCTGTCCGCGGCAACGACAAAGACCGCCGGGTCGGCGCCCCAATTGGCGATGGGTTCAAAGCTGTCTGCCGAATACTGCACGCCGCCCTTGATCGACTGGGCGATGAAGTGGGGCACATTGTAGGCTGCCAGGGTATAGCCGTCCGGGTCGGCCTGAGTGGCAAACCAGTTCCAGCCGACCCGGCCGCCGGCTCCGGGCTTGTTGATGATGGCGATGGGCATGCCCAAAGCATCCTCGTTGCCCGCAGTCATGGTCACGATGCGGGCCTGGAAATCCGTTGCTCCGCCGGCGCCGTAGGAGACCATCATCATGATCGGGCGTTCCGGGTAATCCTCGGCCAAGGCGGCTCCGCCCAGACCCATCAGCGCCATGGCAGCGCCTGCAATCATTTTTTTCATTTTCTTCTCCTCCCTTATGGTTTCGCTTATGTTTCCGGGCCGCGTTCAAACGGTCAGAACAGAATTTCCCGCGGCGTGTAGACGCTCAGCAGCAGCGCAAAGAGCCCGTACATCACAGCAACAAAGCAGGCGGTAACCACTGCGCGCTTGATCCAGGTTTTGGCTTCGGAATGCGGCGCGGGGTCGTAAATCGACAGCAGAATGAAAAAACCGATGGCGGTGGCGGTATAGAACCCCAGCGTCTTGGCGGCCCAGAAGACATAGATCAGCATCACTGCCAGCCCCGGCACCATCTGTATGAACATGGTGCGCGAAACACCCGAGCCGACCTTGCTGAGGCCCAGAACCGCCTTGCCAAAGGTCCAGCCGGCCAGCACCACAAAGACGGAGGCTATCAGGCGCGGGAACAGGAAGGCTTCGGCAGGGGCTTGCGTGTAGCTGATCCAGGCGACCCAGATGCCGACGGCAAGGACCAAGCCGGAGCCGAAAATGTGCTGAGACCGGTTCATGCCTGCGCCTCCTCTTTGGTGGTGTAACGGCGGCTGCGCAGCTCCATCCAGGCCGAATAGGCGATGGAGGCAACAACCACAGCGATCAGGAAGATGTTCAGCCCGCCAGACAGGAAGTAGCTGGCCCGGCCCACGGTGGCGTCGGCGATCATGCCGCCTTGGATGAAGTTGGATTCCGCAATCGGCCCCAGGATCAGCCCCAGTACCAGCGGCGCGGCGGAAAACCCGAAACGCTCCAGGAAATACATGCCGATGCCAAGGCAGGCCATGACATAGACGTCGCCCATCGAGCTTTGCACCGAGTAGGCGCCGAACACCGACAGCGCCAGCACGATGGCCGCCATCACCGATTGCGGCACCTGCGCGACGCGGGCGGCAAGGCCTGCCACGTAAAGGCCGAAGAGGCACATCAGAACCTGGCCCACCAGCATCGAGTTGATGAAGGTCCAGGCCACATCCGGGTGATTGTCGAACAGGTCGGAGCCCGGAAAGATGCCATGGATCAGCAGCCCGCCGAGCAGCACGGCGGCGGTGGGGCTGCCGGGGATCGACAGGGTCAGTAGCGGTACCAGCGACGGGCCGACCATGGCGTTGTTGGCAGCTTCTGCTGCGATCACGCCCTCGCTGTGGCCCTTGCCGAATTTCTCCTTCTCGGAGGAGAACTTCTTGGTCTGGTCATAGGCCACCAGCCCGGCGATCTGCCCGCCCACACCGGGGATCAAGCCAATGATCGAACCGGTGATAGTGCCAATGCCCAGGGCAAGGGGGCGGCGGATCAGCTCCTTGGTGGCGTCCAGGACCGAGTGTTTTTGCACCTCGATCACTTCGGCGCCTGTTGCGCGGCGGCCCTTGGCGAACATGGTCAGCACCTGCGGGATGGCAAACAGGCCGATGAGGGCCGCGATGATGTTGATGCCGCCGCCAAGGGACGGGTGGAAGATGAAGCGCTGGGCGCCCATGATGTCGTCAAAGCCGATGGTGGCCAGCCACAGCCCGATGCAGCCGGACAGCAGGCCTTTGACAACGGAAGCTGAATCGAGCGAGCCGATCACCGTCACGCCCAGAATGGCCAGCCAGAACAGATGCGAGGGGCCGAAGGCCAGTGCCCATTCGGCCAGCATAGGCGTCAGGAAGATCAGCAGCAGCACGCCGAAGATGCCGCCGACGGCCGAGGCCAGGAACGACAGCTGCAGCGCTTTGGCGCCTTTGCCCTGCTTGGCCATCTGGTGGCCGTCCAGCGTGGTAGCGATATTGGCCGGCGCGCCGGGGATCTTCAGCAGGATCGCGCTGACGGCGCCGCCTGCAACGGTGGAGGTATAGGCAGCCCCCAGCAGGATCAGACCCTGCACGGCCTCCAGGTGGAAGGTGAAGGGGATCAGCAGCGCCACTGCCATTGTTGGGGATAGCCCGGGGGTTGCCCCCAGGATCAGCCCGCCAATCGTGCCGCCCAGAAGCAGCAGGAAGGACAGCGGCGAGAAGACGTCTCCGAAATAAAATATGAAGTCCATTCAGGGCCTCCCAACCCGGCTGATCCCGTTTTCACGTTTCTTGACAATTCAGGTTAGGCCATGAAAATAGTATTGCAAACGTTTTCATAAAACTATCGCGGGAGGGGAAGTTTTGGCTTCAAAACAAAAGGGTAACGTCGATATTGTCGCGGTGGCCAAGGCTGCAAAAGTGTCTCCCTCCACGGTGTCGCGCACTTTCAACCACCCTGATCTGGTCAGCCCGGCGACTCGTAAGAAGATCAACCGCGCTGTGCAAAAGCTTGGCTATATCCGCAACCGTGCGGCGCAGACGATGCACGGTAAGCGTTCAGCCACTATCGGCCTGGTTGTGCCAACAATCAACCATGCGATTTTTGCCGAGGTGATCCAGGCGTTTTCGGATGCCATCGACAAGGAGGGGTTCAGCCTGCTGCTTGCCTCGCACGGGTATGATCTGGACCGGGAATACGCGATGGTGCGCAAGTTTCTGGAGCACCGGGTCGACGGTGTGGCGCTGATCGGGCTGGAGCATTCGCAGGCCACCGCCCGGCTGATCGCGCAGCAGGAAACCCCGGCGATGGCGATCTGGAACTATGCGCAGGATGCGGCATTGCCCTGTGTCGGGGCTGACAACAGGCAGGCAGGCCGGATGGCGGCGGCGCATCTGTTGGAGCTTGGACACCGGGATATCGGCCTGATCTTCCCTGACACACAGGGCAATGACCGGGCGCGGCACCGGCTGTCGGCGGTGCTGGCAACCCTTGAAGCTGCCGGCGTCACCGTGCCAGAGGACCGGAAGTCCGAGGCGCCTTACAGCGTGGCGCAGGCCAAGCAGGCGGCCTTGGATCTGCTTGCCGGGCCGTCCCGTCCGACCGCGCTGTTGTGCGGCAATGACGTGATTGCCCAGGGCGCGCTGTACGGGGCGCAGAAACGCGGGCTGAAGGTGCCGCAAGATCTGTCGGTGATGGGGATCGGTGATTTCAAAGGCTCGGCTGACATTGAACCCGGCCTGTCAACGGTCCGGATCCCGGCGGAAACCATCGGAACGCTCGCGGGCGCAGAGTTCACCCGCTTCATCACATCAGATACGCCGGAACCGTTCAGCCTGTGCTGCGACCTGGAGCAGATCATTCGGGGGACAACTGGGCCGGCCTAAGTGGCACCGGTTAGCCAGGCAGGCCGCTGGACAGGTCGCAGGACCGGATGAAGGCGCAGCATTCCTCGGACAGCGCCGCAAAACGCGAGCGGTCGCGCTGGTACAGATAGACTTCGCGCCTGTCCGGCAGATCGGCAATCGGGCGGAAGGCCGTGGTTTCCGGCATGAACCGGGCCACGGTCTGCGGCAGCACCGTGACCCATTTGCCGGTGCGCACCATGGTGATCAGCGAATGGGTGTTGTGGATTGTCACATCGGCGCCGCTGCTGGCCGCCACAAACCGCTCATTGCGGATCAGATCGCACAGGGCATTGCGGACAAATCCCGCGCTGGTGACATCCGTAATGGAAGGCGGGGCGTCCTGTTGAAACAGCGGGTGCCCGGCAGAACAGACCAGGCCGAAGCGGTCCTCGAACAGCGGCACCGCCTTGACCCCGTTCAGCGGGTGGTAACCAGAGGCGATGCCGATATCCGCCTTGCCCTCGGCCAGCGCATCCAGCACCTGCTGGGTGTCGGTATCGCGCAGCTCAACCTTGAGGCCAGGATAGCGGGCGGTCATATGCTCCAGCACCGGCGGAAACACCAGCGCCGCGACCGAGGGAACCGAGACGATACGGATCAGCCCGTGAATAGCCTCAGCCGCCATCTCGATGCTTTGCACGGTGTGATCAAACTGGCGCACCTGTTTCTGGGCCAGTTCAAAAACCTGCTCTCCCAAGGGCGACAGCTGGTTCTTGCGCTCGCCTTCGAACAGCTTTTTGCCCAGATGGTCCTCCATCTGCTTGAGGGTCATGGAGACGGCTGACTGGGTTCGGCCCAGACGGTTGGCCGCCTCCGACAGGTTTCCAGTCTGCGCTACGGTGCAAAAGGCGCGCAACATTTCGATTTTCAATGCCATGACTTCAGAATTTCTGTAGTTACGTTCAGTTAATTGAGTTTGACTGATGCCGGTGCCGAAGTCCATCCTGCCGGAAACCTGAAATTCAGCATCTGGGGCTTCTCCGTGACCAAACTGAACCTGATTGCCGGCGAATGGCTGGCTGGCGAAAGCGAAATCGAAAACCGCAACCCTTCGGATCTGAGCGATCTGGTCGGCATGTTTGCCCAGGCCAGCGCCGATCAGCTGGAGGCAACGTTGGACCAGGCGCAAGTCGCGCAGCGTGAGTGGGAAGCTTATGGCATGGAGCGCAAGCAGGCCGTGCTGATGAACATCGGCAACGAGCTGATGAGCCGCGCCGAAGAGCTGGGCACCCTGCTGTCCCGCGAAGAAGGCAAGCCGTTTGCTGAAGGCAAGGGCGAAGTCTACCGCGCCGGTCAGTTCTTCACCTATTACGCCGCTGAATGCCTGCGTCAGCTGGGCGAAAACGCCGATTCTGTGCGCTCCGGAGTTGAAATCGACGTGCGCCGCGAGGCTGTAGGCACCGTAGCCATCATCAGCCCCTGGAACTTCCCGACCGCAACCGCGTCATGGAAGATTGCACCAGCGCTGTGCTACGGCAATGCCGTGGTTTGGAAGCCTGCCAATATCACCCCGGCATCGGCTGTAGCGCTGACCGAAATCATTAACCGTCAGGACATCCCCAAGGGCCTGTTCTCTCTGGTCATGGGCTCGGGCCGCTCAATCGGTCAGCGCCTGGTGGAAAGCCCCAAGGTCAACGCCATTTCCTTCACCGGCTCGGTTCCGGTTGGCAAGGGCATCGCCTCGGCCGCGATCCAGAACCTGACCAAAGTGCAGATGGAAATGGGCTCCAAAAATGCGCTGGCGGTCATGGATGACGCAGACATTGATCTGGCTGTGTCTCTCGCGCTTGGCGGCGCCTTTGGCAGCACCGGTCAGAAGTGCACCGCGTCGTCGCGTCTGGTTGTGCATGCTTCGGTTCACGATGAATTTGTCGAGAAACTGGTCGCGGGCGCCAGCGCCTACAAAGTTGGCCATGCCCTGGAGGAGGGGACGCAAATCGGCCCTGTTGTCAGCCAGCAGCAGCTGAACGAAAACCTGGCCTATGTCGATCTGGGCAAATCCGAAGGTGCGGAACTGGCCTGCGGCGGCCAGCGCCTGGAGATGCCGCACGAGGGCTTTTATATGTCCCCGGGCGTGTTCCTGAACACTACCAACGACATGCGCATCAACCGCGAGGAAATGTTCGCGCCGCTGACCAGCGTGATCAAGGTCGGCAGCTACGACGAGGCGCTGAGCGTGGTGAACGACACCAACTTCGGACTGACCTCGGGCATCGTGACCCAGTCGCTGGCCCGTGCCACCCATTTCCGCCGCAACGCGCGCACCGGTGTTGTCGCCGTCAACCTGCCCACTGCAGGCACCGACTACCACGTGCCGTTCGGCGGCCGCGGCGACAGCTCTTATGGCCCGCGCGAGCAGGGCAAGGCGGCGGCGGAGTTCTATACCACCGTCAAGACCGCCTACATCAGCGCCGGCAATCCGGTCTGATTAAAGAGCTCTGGCAGCGCCGTGCAGCCGGCCTGCCAATTCTTGGACGCGCCCGTTCCGCCTCATATGGGGCGGGCGCAGACCGCCCGCCGCAAAGGGCCGGGCGATGGTTTTTGAAATTCGAGGTGCTTGAATGACCGGATACCGTATCGATTGCCTGCAATATGCCAACTGGTCGGAGAAAATTTTCCGCCAGCTGCGCGAAGGCGGCGTGGACGCGATCCAAGTCACCATTGCCTATCACGAGAACTTCCGCGAAACGGTTCTGAACTTCGAACAGTGGAACCGCTGGTTCGAGCAGTATCCGGACCTGATCATGAAGGGGCAGTGGGCCTCTGACATCGACAAGGCCCGTGAAACCGGCCGTACCGCAGTGTTCTTCGGCTTCCAGAACCCGTCGCCGATGGAGGACGACATCGGCCTGGTGGAGATCCTGCACACCCTGGGTGCGCGGTTCATGCAGCTCACCTACAACAACCAATCGCTGCTGGCGACCGGCTGCTACGAGGCCGAGGATCCCGGCATCACCCGCATGGGCAAGCAGGTGATCAAGGAGATGAACCGGGTTGGCCTGGTCGTGGACATGAGCCATTCGGCTGATCGTTCCACTATCGAGGCGGCGGAAATTTCCACCCGCCCGATCGCCATCACCCATGCCAACCCGTATGAGTGGTCGCCGGCCCTGCGCAACAAGAAGGATGATGTGATCCGGGCCGTCACCGGCCACGGCGGCATGCTGGGATTTTCGGTCTATCCGCACCATCTGAAGGACAAGGGCGCCTGCACCCTGCAAAGCTTCTGCGAAATGATTGCACGCACTGCCGACAAATACGGGGTGGCACACCTCGGCATCGGCACCGATCTGTGCCAGGACCAGCCTGACAGCGTGGTTGAGTGGATGCGCGTCGGCCGCTGGAGCAAGGAAATCGACTACGGCGAAGGATCAGCCGCCGCGCCGGGCTTCCCGGAAATGCCAAGCTGGTTCAAGGACAACCGCGACTTTGGAAACATCGAAGAGGGCCTTCGCGCGACGGGCATGAACGATGGTGAGGTCAGCGGCATCATGGGCGGGAACTGGCACCGGTTCTTTGCCGAAAACTTTGGCCCCAAAGGATAACCTAAATGGAAACAACCGCGCAGACATCAATATCACTACGGGACCCGGCGCAGGTCATGCGCCTCAGCCGTCTCGGCTCTTTGCACCAGTGCCGCCTCAGCTTCATGCGGATTCTGACACGGCGCATGGCACGCGAAAACTGGAGCTTTTCGCGCCCCAAGTTTGATATTGATGAAAACGGGGTCGGCGTTGCGGTCTTTTCCGCAACCGGCCCTGCGCGGACCTATTCCCTGATCGCCTTTGCGCACGATCTGCCGCCTGAAATGCGGTCGGATCGTGTGATTGCAACTGCGTGGGATGCCACGTTTGCCCTGTTCGATGGTGTCCCGACGGACGAGGACATCGAACGCCTTTCAAACAATGTCCCGTATCAGGAAGCCGGCCGGGTCAGTGAACGCGAGATTTCAGTGTCGCGTGCGAACCGGTCCGTGCGCCTGTGGGAACATGTGGTTTCCGCCTTGTCCGAAGGCCGCCAGCCGGATGCCACCCAGCTTGAGGCCGTCGGCTATCTGATGCGGACCACGGCTGTTTACGGATCGGGTAAACTGGGCGCCGCGGACCGCGAAATGATAGCAAAACGCCCAGAATTCCAGGTTCCCTTCCAGGCCGAGATGCTGTCGGTTTTCCTGACCCGCTGGTTCGTGCGCGATCTGGTGCAGCATATGGCGGACCTGCGCGCTAAGGCGGCAGGTCGAACAGCAGCACTGTTGGACCCGGAATTGGCCCGTTCGCTGGGGATCGGAAATTCAACCGGACTGGGCATGGCTCCGTTCCTGCTGAACCATCCGGTTCTATTCAACAACTGGATCTCAGCCCGCGAGGATGCCATCCGTATTGTCCGCAGCCTGGATAGCGCTTCGGAGGACGAAATCGCCCTGTTCCTGCGGCTTTTGCAGCGCAGCAAGAAAAATGTTGCCCTGTGGCAGTCCGAGCATGAGATTCAGGTGCGCAAACTGGCCGGGCTGCGGAACGATCTGGAACAGATTGACGCCTATCTGAGCACTCCGCAGGTGCTGACCGGTCCTCAGCCATGGGATCAGATGCACCGCTGGGCCGAAGAAACCCTGTCTCTGGAAGGTCAGGAATGGCTGGCCTCAATGATGCTGGAACCCTATGGCACCCTGGTTGACGACTTGAGCGACGGCATGGCGGCAGACAACACGCCGACATTCCGGATCGCCGGAGCGATGACCATTGAAGAACTGCGCGGGCTGCTGACGCGGATTTATGAATGGGCGATCGGTACAGACTGGCAGAAACGGGAAAACCGCGCCCGCGCCTGGTATGTTTCGGAAGAAAAGCTTGAACCGCGCCTGGGTGAACGGTTCGAGGAGCCGGTGGAAGAATACGAGCAGCCGCTGGCGCCTGGCCGGGATGCTGCGGCGCTGTTCAATGCGCTGGCGCATTGGCAGGGGGAGATCCGCGTTGCCGAGTTCCTGCTGCGCCATCCTGAATACCGTCATACGGTGCGCCGCGCGCAGATCGCGGGCCGCGCACCTTATGCTGAGATCCGTGACAATACGATTTCGCACGATGTTCTGCCGATTGACATGCTGCGTTGCAAACTCGCTTTCTTCGGTGCCACGCAGTTTGATCCCCGCTCTGACCGCTGGGTGCGGATCTGCATGTACGGCAATGCGCCCTATCCGCAGGAGCTTTCGCAGGAGAACGCCGAATTCTGGGTCTATCCCAGGCTGGAAGAGGGGGCATTGGCATGAACCATTCCCTGAATGAGATCGAAGCAATGTGCAAACGCGCTGCCCGTGGCGCCGGCCTTCCCTGGGGCCTGGCCGAAGAAGCCGCAAAAGGCACGCGCTGGCTGTCCTCCTTCGGCCTTCCGGGAGCGGAGCTGCTGGCCGCGCTTCTGGAGCTGAACGACCGTCTGCCGCCTGCCGATTTCGCGCCCGCAGCGCTGACCGGCGTGTGGAGCGCGCCTTCGGGGCGGATGAGCCCGCTGATTGCCGGCGCCGCCTTGAGCGACTGCGCGGTGCAGCTGATGGATGCGGGCCGGATCGAAATGGAGCGTGTTTGCGTGCCGCTGCTGCTGGTTCCTTTCGCTGCAGGGGCCGCGCTGCGGCTGGAGACTCCGGTCGCTGTTGAATGGGCAGGTGTCTACCTTGCAACGGATGGCCGCCAGCTGTGCGCGCGGGGCGCTCCCGACGCCTACACAGCGATGCTTGCCGACAAGGTTGCTTTCACCACTCCGGCTGAAATGACCGACCGCCGGGAGCCGGTTTTGCGCGGCAGCGCTCCGGCCGAGGCCTGGGACCGCCTTGGCGTCCTTGCCCACCGCACTTATGCGCCCGCCACCGAAGCTTCGCGATTGCGCGGCGCAGGTGCCGGGCTGTCCGACAACGACTGAAGAGGCGTCGCTATGACCGAAACCAAAACCCTGACCCTTGCCGAGATCGAGGATCTGTCCTTCCGCGCCCTGGTGGCGGCCGGCACATCCGAGGCCAATGCCCGCCCGCTGGCTGTTGCCACCGCAGCAACCGAAGCGGATGGCGTCGCCAGCCATGGCTTGGCCTATATCCCGATCTATGCCGAGCATGTGCAATGCGGCAAGGTGGACGGGCAGGCGGTTCCGGCTCTGGCGCGTCCGCGTCCCGGCGTGGTGGCGGTGGATGCCGCCACCGGCTTTGCCCATTCCGCGATCGACATGGGGTTCGAGGCGCTGATCCCGGCAGCCCGCGAGCAGGGTGTCGCGGTTCTGGCGATCCGCAACAGCTATAACTGCGGCGTGCTGGGCTATCACACCGCCCGTCTGGCCCGCGCAGGCCTGGTAGGTCTGGGCTTTACCAATGCGCCCGCGTCCATCGCTCCGTCAGGCGGCGCCAAGCCGGTTGTCGGAACCAATCCGTTCTCCGTGGCGGTGCCGGGTGAAGACGGCGAACCGGAACTGCTGATCGACCAGAGCGCCAGCACCATCGCCAAAAGCGAAGTGATGAAACACGCCCGTGAAGGCAAGGAGATCCCGCTGGGCTGGGCGCTGGACGCAGACGGCAATCCGACCACCGACCCGGACGCCGGCCTTAAGGGGTCAATGGCGCCGTCAGGCGGTTACAAAGGCGTCGGTGTTGCGCTGCTGACCGAGATCATGGCCGCAGCTCTGACCGGTGCAACCCTTGGCATCAACGCCTCGCCATTTTCCGGTACTGCAGGCGGGCCGCCGAAAACCGGCCAAATGTTCATCGCAATCGACCCGGTTGCCACCTCAAATGACGCTTTTGGTGCTGGAATGGCCGGGATCGTAGAAGCGGTGCGCGGGCAAGCCGGCGCACATCTGCCGGGCGACGGGCGCCGCACCAAGCGGATCAAAGCCCGGACAGATGGCGTCGCGGTCAGCGTGGCAACGCTGAACAGGATCAACGCCCTGATGGGCTGACGCCGGATGCCGGCGGGACCGCAACCCGCCGAAAATCCGCACTTCGGTGCGGCACGTGCGAAACGGGAGGAAACGCATGTCAATTAAACAACCTTTCACCGATTTGGAGATTAAAACCTCCGACGGTGGCTTCTATAAGGGGCACAGCCTTGAGATCGCCTTGCTCAGCAAGGGGATCATGGTCGCCTTGGTTCTCTGGGCACTGGTCTGGCCGGCAAACGCCACTGGCGTTCTGGGCAGCCTGAACTGGCGCATTCTGGAAGACTTCAATGCCTTCTACATCGTTATCGTCGGCTTCTTCGCCTTTTTCCTGTTTGTGGTCGCCGCATTGCCGCAAACCGGTAAGCGGATCATGGGGACGCCGGGTCAGGCCAAGGAGTTCTCGGACTTCTCCTGGTTCTCGATGATGTTCGGCGCCGGTCTGGGCGTCGGTCTGATGGTTTTTGCAACTGCTGAACCGCTTGGTCTTTGGGGCTCCAACCCTGAAGTGCTGGCGCAAAACGTGGTGCCTAACACCGAGGAAGCCATTCAGTCCGGCTTCCGCTACACGTTCCTGCATTACGGCTTCCATGCCTGGGCGATCTATGTGGTGACCGGTCTGTCGCTGGCCTATTACGCCTATACCCGCGATATGCCGTTGACCATCCGTACCGCGCTTACACCGCTGTTCGGCAAGCTGATGAACGGCATCGCGGGCCATGTCGTCGACGTGCTGGGCGTGGTTGCCACCATCCTGGGTGTGTCTGTGACCATCGGTTTCGGCGTGTCGCAGTTCGTTGACGGCGTCTATGCCATCACCGGCATGGAATGGATGATGGACATGAGCGGCGACGCTCCGGCACCGGGCACTGTTGGCCTGCTGTCCGGCCTGTTTGCCATCATGGGCCTGTCGATCATCTCGGCGGTGTCCGGCGTGGGCCGCGGCGTGAAGTATCTGTCGAACCTGAACCTGGTTCTGTCGATCATCCTGCTGCTGACCTTTGTGGTCTTCGGCTCGTTCATGTTCGCAATGACCACATATGCCTCGGCCTTCGTGGACTACATTCTGCACTTTGTCTCACTGAGCTTCGGTCCCTACACCCCGCAAGCGGCGGCCGACTTCTCGGCAGCGCTGCCTGCCGAAGCGGCACCTTATGCCGATGCGCTGCGCGGTGGTGCAACCAATGCATGGGGCTCCTTCGACGGCTTCAAATCGGGTCTGGAAGGCGAAGCAGCTGCCCTGTCCGACGACGTTCTGTCGGCCGCCTATGCAGCGGGTGAACCGCAGCGCCAATTCGGCTGGCAGGCAGGCTGGACCACCTTCTACTGGGCCTGGTGGATTGCGTTCTCGCCCTTTGTCGGCCTGTTCCTGGCGCGCATTTCCCGCGGCCGTTCGGTGCGTGAATTCATCATCGGCTGCGTGTTTGCACCGGCGATGGTCTGCTTTGCCTGGATGACCATCCTGGGCGGCACCGCGGTCGATCTGGAACTGAGCGGTGCGGCCGAAGGCGCCATCATCGGCGCGTCGAACACGGCCAAGCTGTTCGTGACCCTGCAGAGCATGATCGACGGCGGCCTGCTGTCGGGTATCACCATCATGTGCGTGGTGCTGATCATGACCTTCCTGGTTACATCGGCGGACTCCGGCATTCTGGTGATGAACACCATCATGTCCGGCGGCGACCAGAACATCGGCAACAAGCATAAGATCGTTTGGGGCCTGATCCTGACCGCGGTGATCGGCACACTGCTTTTCGCAGGCAAGCAGAACGGCGGAGCGGACCCGATGGAAGCGCTGAAAAGCGCGATGATCATCGGCGCGCTGCCCTTTACCATGGTCATGGGCCTGATGTGTGTGGCGCTGGCCAAGGCGCTGTTCCGTGACGGTCAGCGTGAAAAGGCTGCAGAAGGCGCACCTGCTGAATAAGCAACACTGCCGGGCGGAGCTGTTCAGGGCTGCCCGGTAAACAGATCAGCCGCCCGTTCAGGCGGCAGCAGGGCCGGCGGGAAAGATCCCTCCGGCCCTTTTCAGTTGGGGCTGGCCGGACCCCGGCTGGCTGCGGCTTCCCGCTTGAACCACTTCAGCAACTGCTCCAGCGCGCTGCCGCCGGTTTCGCGGTGTTGCAGAAAATAACTGTGGGGCCGGTCGGAAACTGCGAGCCCCAGCCGCAGAACCTCACCGGCAGCCAGGGCCTGATCCGCGATCCCCGTCCAGCCCAGCCCGATCCCCTCACCGCGGCGTACCGATTGCAGCAGAAACGGATAGGCATCGAACTCAGCCGCCGCCCCGAACTGCGGCGCTGTCAGGCCGGCTTGGGCAAACCAGCCCTCCCAGGTCAGGAAACCGGAGGCGCCGGTGTCGAAATGCAAAAACAGTTCCGGCGGTAGCCTCGCAATATCCGCGCCGGCTTCGGGATGGGCCTGCAGAAAGCCGGGGCTGCAAATCGGGAAGGTTTCTGCTGGGATCAGCGGAAAATAGGGGCGGTCGGGCATCCGTGACGGATCCCAGACCACCGCTGCATCCAGGCGGCTGAGGTCGATGTCGCCCAGCTGGTCGGTGGTCACTACCCGCACCCGGCCGCCGTCCAGATAGGCGCGCAAGTCCGAATAGCGCGGCATCAGCCATTGGTCGGCAAAGCCGAATGTACAGGCCAGCGTCACCTCGTTGGTTTCCGGCGCGGCCAGAACCTCGCTCCAGGCCTGGTCCACATGGCCCAGTCCCAGCGCCACCGCACCGGCCAGCCGGGCGGCATTGGCGGTCGGCGCGATCCGGTTGTTGTTGCGCTCGAACAGCGGCTGCCGCAGCCGGTCCTCCAGCGTCGCGATATGGCGGGAGACGGCAGGCTGGCTGAGCCCCAGCTCAGCCGCGGCGCGCGACAGGCTGGCATGGCGCACCGCCACCTCCAGCACCAAAAGGGCATTCAGCGAGCCGGCGGTGGGGCGTATTGAGCGTTCCATAGGAAATTGTTAGGGAACGCATGCGTTTTTGGCCAGTGGATATTGCGGGGCCTGAAGATAATCTGTTGCGGATTGAACTTTGCACCGACAACAGGCGAGACCTTCCCATGCCGCAGCGTCCTCTTTCCCATATTCGTGTTCTTGATTTCGGCCACTACCTGGCCGGCCCCCTGACTGGCATGATGCTGGCCGACTTAGGGGCTGAGGTCATCCGCATCACCCCGCCCGGCGGCACCGGGTTTGATGGTCCGGCCTTTGACATGTTGTCGCGGGGCAAGCAGACGCTCGCGCTGGAGCTGAAGTCCGAAGAGGGCCGCGCCACCGCAATCGAACTCGCAAAACGCGCCGATGCGGTGATCGAGAACTTCCGCCCCGGTGTGATGGACCGCCTGGGCCTGGGGCCGGAGACCTTGCGCGCGGCCAACAACCAGCTGGTCTATCTGTCGATGCCGGGCTTTGCCTCCACTGACGCGGAGCTGGCTGACCTGCCCGCCTGGGAGGCCGTGATCGCGGCCTATACCGGCCAGTTCACCGACATGGGCCTGAACCGCCGTCTGATGGGCATCAACCCGTCCTTCTCGCCGCTGGCGCTGGCCTCGGCCTATGGCGCCAGCTTCGGCGCGATGTCGGTGCTGTTTGCCCTGAACGCCCGCGAAGCCAATGGCGGCGACCATATCGAGGTGCCGCTGGCCGCCGCGCTCCTGGAGGGGCTGGTCTATAATTGCGAGCAGATCGAGGACTATCCCGAGCGCTACAAATCCCCGCGCGAGGTGGAGCTGGACCGCCGCGCCGCCGAGGGGCTGCCGATGAACCTGAAGTTCGAGGAGCTGTCCGAGTTCCTCGACCCGTTCTACCGCACCTATACCTGCGGCGACGGGCGAGGGTTTTATGTGGTGGCCGGCTCGGTTGCTACTCATCCCCGCCGGGTGTTGGAGACCTTGGGGCTGAAGGATCTGGCCGACGAGCTGCCGGATTTCCCGGCTTACTTGGATACCAAGGACTGGCCCGCAGAATGGTCGATGCGCAATTACCCGGTGGGGCCGTCTGACCGCGCGCGGGTGTCTTCGGCAATGAAGGCCGCCTTCCTGACGAAGCCGTCGCATGAATGGGAAGAGCTGTTTGGCGCCGCCAAGGCGCCCGCCACCGCGCAGCGCTTTACCAAGGAATGGCTCGATGACCCGCATGCGCTGGCCTCGGGCCTGGTGCTGCAGGTAGAGGACGCCAGACACGGCGCCATGCGGCAGATGGGCAATGTCGCCTGGCTGAGTGATGACGCAGGCGCGGCGCAGAAGATCAGCGCCGTCAAAGCTGATCTGGCGGCGCTGCTGGCTGAGCCGGAGCGCAGCACTGGCAGCGGTCATGAAGGCAAAGGATGGCTCGACGGGTTGAAGGTCGTCGACCTCACAAATGTGATTGCCGGGCCGACCATCGGCTCGACGCTTGCGCGGTTCGGCGCAGAGGTGACGCTGGTGCAGCCGGTAGAGCCGTCTGTCGACCCCTGGAACACCGTGGTCTTTGGCATCCATGCGCAGCGCGGCAAGGAGAGTATCCTGCTGAACCTGCGCACAGACGAGGGGCAGGAGGCATTGGCCCGTCTGATTGCCGGCGCTGACATGATCACGATGAACGGCACCGACCAGCAGCGCGACTATCTGGGTCTGTCTCCAGAACGGCTGGCCGGGATCAACCCGCGCCTGATCCTGGTGCAGCTGGATGCCTTTGGCGGCCCCATGCGCGGGCCGAAGTCCGATCATCTGGGCTATGATGATCTGGCGCAGGCAGCCACCGGCGTGATGCTGCGCTTTGGCGGCGGTATGGACACGCCCGAGGAACACGCCCATTTCGGCACCATCGACGTGCTGACCGGCTTCTGCGCCTGCGTGGCCCTGGGCGGCGCCTTGCTGCAACTCAAGGAGACTGGCAAGGGCGGGGTGGCGCGGGCTTCGCTTGCAGCGGCCGGCAACCTGATCCAGGCGCAGTTCATGTTTGACCACGCGGGCCGGGTACCCTTCGACGAGCCTTCGGGCCGCGAGGCCCTGGGCTGGGGGCCGTTCTACCATTGCTACCAGGCCTCGGACTGCTGGTTCTTCTTTGCCGCCCCCACTGAACGCGGCGCTGCGCTGGTACGGGTGGCTGAGCTGACGGATCTGGCTGAGCTGCCGGAGGATCAGCTGCACGGCGCATTGGCGGAGCGGTTCCGCACTCAGCCCTTGGCGCATTGGCGCGCGGCGTTTGCCGGCACCTCTGCCACCGCGGTGCCGCTGTCCTCGCTGCACGAAACCCGCGATGCGGCGCTGCAGCTGGAAAGCGCCGGCAGTATAGACCTTGCACAAGCAACTTTCCGGGTGATCCGCCACGACCAGCACCCCATGGGACGCTGGTGCGATCTGGTGGCGCCGAATGCGGTGCGCCCGCAAGCCGGCCGGATCACTATCCCGGGGCCGGCGCCGAAATACGGCGGGCACACCAGAGCCATTCTGGAGCGGTTGGGTTATGCGCCGGAACAGGCGGAGGCAATGATTGCCGGCGGCGCTGCGGGTGAGGCCTGGTCGGAGAAATACTTGCCGGAGTAGGCCCGGATCTGCGGTCTTGCAAAGTATGGGGTGCCGGAGCCGGGCACCCCATTGGCTTTGCCGGAAAATGCTGGGAAATGGAAATTTCCTGCCGCAAAAGGCGTAAAACTTCCGGTTTCTGGATTAATTTGTGAAACCGTAATATAGTGGCGTCTCATGCCAAATGAACCTGAGTGCCGGACGGTCGGAAATGTCCGGGCAGCGGGGAAAGGGGGCGGGATGCTGATTGCGGTCGTGCTTGTGCTGATCGTGGCGGGGTCTGTTGCGTTCCATCTGTTAAGTCCGTGGTGGTGGACGCCGATCGCGTCGAATTGGGACTATATCGACGATACGCTGGTTATAACCTTCTGGATCACCGGCGCGGTGTTTGCCGCGGTGGTCCTGTTCACGGCCTATTGCGTCTGGAAATTCCGCCACCGGCCCGGGCACAAGGCGGAATTCGACCCGGAAAACAAACGGCTGGAGTTGTGGCTGACCGGGGTGACCGCTGTGGGAGTGGCGGCGATGCTGGTGCCGGGGCTGTTTGTGTGGAAGCAGTTCGTAACCGTGCCTGAAGACGCCACTGAACTTGAAGTCTTCGGCCAGCAATGGAGCTGGGCCTACCGGCTGCCCGGCGCTGACGGGGTGCTGGGCACTGCCGATGCGGAATGGGTGAACGGGGAGAACCCTTTGGGAGTCAATCCGCATGACCGCTTTGGCAAGGATGACCTGATCATCGAAGGCGGCGAGATTTATCTGCCGGTCGATAAGCCGGTGAAGCTGCTGCTGCGCTCGATTGATGTTCTGCACAATTTCTACGTGCCCGAGTTCCGCGCCAAGATGGACATGGTGCCGGGCATGGTCACCTACATCTGGCTCACCCCCACCCGCACTGGCGCGTATGAAGTGCTTTGCGCCGAATACTGCGGCACAGCGCATCCGTTTATGCGCGGCTATGTGACGGTGGTGGAGGCCGAAGAATACCAGGAGTGGCTGCAGGAGCAGCTGACTTTTGAGGAATACGCAAACGCCGGCGGTTCTCAAACCCGGCTCGCAGCGCGCTCAACCGCGGTTCCGTAACGCGATAAAGCCGGTGCCCTGGCTGCGGGGGAAACTGCGGGGAAACAAGGTGTCCGTCCATGGGGGCAGCCGGGCGGAAGGTAATTGTGACGGAGTATGGTAACTGTGACGGAGTTCTGTAATGACCGACTACTTGCCTGAACCAGACAGCAATCTGCCGCCGCGCGAAGTTGCCGATGTGATGCCGCCGCATGCGCACAGCTGGATCGGCAAGTATGTCTTCTCGCAGGATGCCAAATACATCGCCATCCAGTATTCCGGCACCGCCGTGGCCATCGGCCTGGTTGCCTTGGTGATGTCCTGGCTGATGCGGCTGCAACTGGGGTTTCCTGGCACTTTCGATTTCATCACGCCCGAGGCTTATTACCAGTTTGTCACCATGCACGGGATGATCATGGTGATTTACCTGCTGACGGCGATCTTCCTCGGCGGCTTCGGCAATTACCTGATCCCGTTGATGGTGGGCGCCCGGGACATGGTGTTTCCTTTCGTCAATATGCTCAGCTACTGGGTTTATTTGCTGGCGGTGCTGGTGCTGGTCGCCAGCTTCTTTGTCCCCGGCGGCCCCACCGGCGCAGGCTGGACGCTGTACCCGCCGCAGGCGGTGCTGTCCGGCACACCGGGCGGCGCGCAGGGCGGGATCATCCTGATGCTGCTCTCGCTGATCCTGTTCATCATCGGCTTCACCATGGGCGGGCTGAACTATGCCGTGACCGTGCTGCAGGCCCGCACCCGCGGCATGACGATGATGCGGCTGCCGCTGACGGTCTGGGGGATCTTCACCGCAACCGTGATGGCGCTGCTGGCGTTTCCGGCCCTGTTTGTCGCCTGTGTGATGATGCTGTTCGACCGGCTCCTGGGCACCTCGTTCTTCATGCCGACGCTGGTGGAGCTGGGCGAAAAGCTCAGCTATGGCGGCGGCAGCCCGATTGCCTTTCAGCATCTGTTCTGGTTCTTCGGCCACCCCGAGGTCTATATCGTGGCGCTGCCCGCCTTCGGCATCGTCTCCGATCTGATTGCGGTGCATGCGCGCAAGACCGTGTTCGGTTACCGGATGATGGTCTGGGCCATCGTCATCATCGGCGCGCTCAGCTTTATCGTCTGGGCGCACCATATGTATGTTTCGGGCATGCACCCGTGGTTCGGCTTCTTCTTTGCAACGACTACGCTGATCATCGCCATTCCAACCGCGATCAAGGTCTACAACTGGGTGCTGACCTTGTGGAAGGGCGACATCCACCTGACCATCCCGATGCTGTTTGCGCTGGGCTTTATCGTGACCTTCGTGAACGGCGGGCTGACGGGGCTGTTCCTGGGCAACGTGGTGGTAGACGTGCCGCTGTCGGACACCATGTTTGTGGTGGCCCATTTCCACATGGTGATGGGGGTAGCGCCGATCATGGTGATCTTTGGCGCGATCTATCACTGGTATCCGCTTATGACGGGCCGGTTGCTGAACCAGGCAATGGGGCAGATCCATTTCTGGGTCACCTTCATCGGTGCCTATGCGATCTTCTTCCCGATGCACTATGTCGGCCTTGTCGGGGTGCCGCGGCGATATTTTGAGATCGGCGAGCCGGAGTTCCTCACCGCGCCGGTGGATGGGCTGAATGCCTTCATTTCATCGGCGGCGCTGATTGTCGGCGCGGTACAGGTGCTGTTCCTGTTCAATATCCTTTGGAGCCTGCGCCACGGGCGCGCGTCGGGCGGCAATCCCTGGCGGGCGGCATCGCTGGAGTGGCAAACACCTGAAATCCCGCCCAGGCATGGCAATTGGGACGAGCTGCCCAATGTCTACCGCTGGGCCTATGACTACAGCGTGCCCGGCGCGCCCGAGGATTATGTCGCGCAGACTGATCCTTGGATGCCGGACGGCGAGGGGCGGCGGCTGTGACCGTCATCCTGGCCTTCCTGGCGCTGGTCGCCCTGGCTGCCGGTCTGTGGCTGTCGCAGCAGCACTTGGCCTCCAAGCCCTGGCTGGAAACCGGAATTGCGCCTTTGGCCGCCCATGGTCCGGGCCGCGCGCCGGGTATCATCTTCATCGCGATCTTTGTCACTGTGATCGGCGGGTTGTTTGCTATGCTGGGCAGCGCCTTTGTCATGCAGATCGAAGAAACCCCTTGGGAGCTGGTGCCGCTGCCCGGCCGGGTCTGGATGAACACGGCACTGTTGCTGCTGGCAAGTTTCTTTTTGCAGCTTGTGGTGATCTCGGCACGGGCTGGTACCACGCGCTGGCTGCGTGCCAGCCTGATTGCTGCCAGCATCGCCACACTCGCTTTTCTGGCGGGCCAGGTGCAGGTGTGGATCACATTGACCGATGGCGGCTACCCGCTGGACGGCACTCCGGCGGCGAGCTTTTTCTATCTGATCACCGGCCTGCACGGGTTGCACATGCTGGGCGGTATCATCGCGCTGGCGGTGATCTGCGCCCGCCACGCCGGCGCCGGAGACGTGAAGGCGCTGCTGCCGGGGGTGCGGCTCTGCGCGCTCTACTGGCACGCGCTGCTGGCGTTCTGGCTGATGCTGTTTGCGCTGCTGCAGGGCTGGGGCAATGCGTTTCTGGCGCTGTGCCGCGCGGCTGTGAGTTGAGGAGGGACACCGATGGAACATCATCCGCTTCAAGGCCAGGACCAGACGCTGCAGCAGCGGGGCCATAGCGGGTTTGCCGCCGACTGGGGTTCGGACCAGCGGGCCTTCAAGAAGGTTTCCTGGGGCAAGGCGATGATGTGGATCCTGCTGCTCAGCGATACCTTTGTCTTTGCCTGTTTTCTGGTCGCCTATCTGAACGCCCGCAACTCCACCACCGTGGAATGGCCCAACGCCAGCGAGGTTTTTGCCCTGCACATCGGGGGTGCAAACCTGCCGCTGATCCTGATTGCCATCATGACCTTTGTGCTGATCTCTTCTTCCGGCACCATGGCGATGGCGGTGAACTGCGCCTACCGCAAGGCGCGCAAGGCCACTGCCGTGCTGATGCTAGCCACCGCCGCGCTGGGCGCGATGTTTGTCGGCATGCAGGCATTCGAATGGTCCAAGCTGATTTCCGAGGGCGTGCGCCCCTGGGGCAACCCCTGGGGGGCAGAGCAGTTCGGCGCCAGTTTCTTTATGATCACCGGCTTTCACGGAACCCATGTCACCATCGGCGTGATCTTCCTTGTCATCGTCGCCCGGCGGGTCTGGCGCGGCGATTTCGACCGCAACCAGCGCAGCTGGATGTCCGCTGGCAACGGCGATTACGAGGCGGTGGAGATCATGGGACTTTACTGGCACTTCGTCGACCTGGTCTGGGTCTTCATCTTTGCATTCTTCTATCTATGGTAGGGGGCCGAAATGACACATTCACCGCAAACCGCTGAGGCCGCAGAGATGGCGCATGACGAGGGGCAGCAACATCCGATCAAACTCTATTTCGCGGTCTGGATACTGCTGTTCGTGCTCAGCGCGGCCTCCTACTGGGTCGATTACGCCCAGTTGCAGGGGCTGCTGCGCTGGAGCCTGATCCTGATCTTCATGACGCTGAAGGCGGGGCTGATCATCGCGGTGTTCATGCATATGGCCTGGGAACGGCTGGCGCTGATCTATGCGGTTTTGCTGCCGCCCTTGGCGATGATCGGGCTGCTGGCCATTCTGATCATTGAATCGGACTACACCGCGGAGACCCGGGTGATCGAATTCGGCCAGGGGGCGGCAGCGGTTGAATAGATGCCCCGCCTGGCCGGGCGCTGCCCTCCGCTTTCTATCTCGAAGCCAGCAACAGAAAAGGCGCCCCGGTTTTCCGGAGCGCCTTGTTAGCCTTTTAAACTTGCTTACGCCGCCAGGTCAAACCGGTCTGCGTTCATCACTTTGACCCAAGCCGCCACGAAGTCCCGCACAAACGCTGCCTCGCCGTCTGCCTGCGCATAGACCTCGGACAATGCCCGCAGCTGCGAGTTGGAGCCGAACACCAGATCCGCCCGCGTGCCGGTCCACTTGATTGCACCGCTGGCCCGGTCGCGGCCCTCATACGTGCCGTCCTCAGCCGGTTTCCACTCCACACCCATATCGGTGATATTGGTGAAGAAGTCGGTGCTCAGCACGCCAACCCGGTCCGTGAACACACCGTGCTTGGAGCCGCCATGATTGGCGCCCAGCACCCGCAGGCCCCCGATCAGCGCAGTCATTTCCGGCGCGCCAAGGGTCAGCAGTTGCGCCCGGTCCACCAGCATCTTCTCAGTCGGCACGCTGTAGGCCGCCTTCTGGTAGTTGCGGAAACCATCGGCCTCCGGCTCCAGCACAGCAAAGCCTTCGGTGTCGGTCTGCTCCTGGCTGGCATCGGTGCGGCCAGGGGTGAAAGGCACGTCCACCGGGTGGCCCGCAGCCTTTGCAGCCTCTTCGACACCGGCGCCTCCTGCAAGAACAATCAGATCAGCCATCGAGACCTTCTTGCCCCCAGAGGCGCTGGCATTGAATTCGCTCTGGATTTGTTCCAGCGCGTTCAGCACCTTGGCCAGCTGGTCTGGCTGGTTCACCTCCCAGTCCTTTTGCGGCGCAAGCCGGATACGGCCGCCATTGGCGCCGCCGCGCATGTCCGAGCCGCGGAAGGTCGAGGCCGAGGCCCAGGCGGTGGCAACCAGATCAGAGACCGACAGCCCGGTTGCCAGGATATTGGCCTTCAGCTGCGAGGTATCCTGTTCATCCACCAGCGCATGATCCACCGCGGGTACCGGATCCTGCCAGAGCAGATCTTCGGCAGGCACATCCGCGCCCAGGTAGCGCGACTTCGGACCCATATCGCGGTGGCACAGCTTGAACCAGGCGCGGGCAAAGGCATCGGCGAATTTCTCCGGGTTGGCGTGGAAATCGCGCGAGATTTTCTCGTACTCGGGGTCCATCCGCAGCGACATGTCGGCGGTGGTCATCATCGGCGCATGGCGCAAGCTCGGATCATGCGCGTCCACCACCATATGCTCAGGCGCCACGTCCTGCGCGTGCCACTGCTGCGCCCCTGCGGGGCTCTTCTCCAGCTTCCACTCGTAGCCGAACAGCACGTCGAAATAGCCCATGTCCCAGGTTGTCGGATTGGGTTTCCAGGCGCCTTCGATACCTGAAGTCGTCGTATCGCCGCCTTTACCGGACCCATGCGTATTGATCCAGCCAAGGCCCATTTGCTCCATCGAACCGGCTTCAGGCTCGGCACCGACCAGTTCAGGGTCGCCTGCACCATGGGCCTTGCCAAAGGTGTGGCCGCCTGCAACCAGCGCCACGGTTTCCTCGTCATTCATGCCCATGCGCGCAAATGTGTCGCGCACATCCAGGCCCGAGGCGACAGGGTCCGGGTTGCCGTCGGGGCCTTCCGGATTGACGTAAATCAGCCCCATCTGCACGGCTGCCAGAGGGTTCTCCAGCTCCCGGTCACCGGAATAGCGGCTGTTTGCCTGATCGCTGGTGGCCAGCCATTCGTTTTCGGACCCCCAATAGACGTCCTCCTCAGGCTCCCAGACGTCGGCACGGCCGCCGCCAAAGCCAAACACCGGGCCGCCCATCGATTCAATGGCGCAATTGCCTGCCAGGATCATCAGATCACCCCAGGAGATCTTGCTGCCGTATTTCTGCTTGATCGGCCACAGCAGGCGCCGCGCCTTGTCCAGGTTGCCGTTGTCCGGCCAGGAGTTCACCGGTGCAAAGCGCTGGTTGCCGGTGCCGCCGCCGCCGCGGCCATCGGCGGTGCGGTAAGTGCCCGCGCTGTGCCAGGCCATGCGGATAAACAGCCCGCCGTAGTGGCCGTAATCCGCAGGCCACCAGTCCTGGCTGTCGGTCATCAGCGCAAACAGATCCCGCTTCACGGCCTTCAGGTCGAGTGTCTTGAAGGCCTCGCGGTAGCTGAAATCTGCCCCCATCGGGTTCGACTTGGGCGAATGCTGATGCAGGATCTTCAGGTTCAGCTGGTTCGGCCACCAATCCTGGTTCGAGGTGCCGCCGCTGTCGGTATTAAGCGCCGCGCCGTGCATTACCGGGCATTTTTCCGCGGGGGTGTTTCCGTCCATATTCTTCTCCGATCGTGGCTTCAATTAGTTGAACTGCGTCGAGGCAGAAATGTTCCCGGATCAGTCCAGCAGCGCAGGCGCCGCCTGAAACTGCATTTGGGGCAAAGACTGCTGTTGCCGGGATTCCCTGTCGTCCTGCAGAGGAGGCTAGCAGGGAATTTCCATTGGATTAAGTTGCATTTATTCATCGCAGTGATAATGAAAACCTATGATAAACGTGACCCTCCGCCAGATGCGCTATTTCGAGGCGCTGGCCCAGCATCGCCATTTCGGCCGCGCGGCAGATGCCTGCGCAGTGTCGCAGCCCGCTTTGTCGGTTCAGATCAAGGAATTGGAGGAAGTGCTGGGGGTGCAGCTGGTTGAGCGCGGCGCACGCCAGGTACGGCTTACCGGACTGGGAGAGGATCTGGCGCTGCGGGTGCGCGGGATCCTGCGGTCGGTTGATGAGCTGGGCGAACTGGCGCGCGCGTCCCGTGAGGGGCTGGCCGGACGTTTAAGGATCGGAGTGATTCCCACTATCGCCCCCTATTTGCTGCCGTCCATTGTCGGGAATCTGACCCGGCAGTATCCGGAAGCTGACATCCGTGTGCGCGAAACCGTGACCCCAAGGCTGCTTGACGAACTGGGAGAGGGCCGGCTGGACACGGCGATTGTTGCGCTGCCGGTTTCCGAGCCGGCTTTTGAGGAAGTTGCGCTGTTCGAGGAGGACTTTGTGCTGGTGCGTCCCGGCGCGGACACCGGCAAGCCGGTTCCCGGTCCCGATGGCCTGCGCGAAATGCGTCTGCTGCTGCTGGAGGAGGGGCATTGCTTCCGCGATCAGGCGCTGTCGTTCTGCAACATGCAATCGGCGGCTCCGCGCGAGCTTCTGGATGGCAGCTCGCTGTCGACCCTGGTGCAGATGGTCAGCGCCGGAATCGGCGTCACGCTGATTCCCGAAATGGCCGTCCCGGTCGAGACCCGCTCGGCTGTTGTCTCGGTTTCGCGGTTCCGGGATCCTCAGCCGGCCCGCACAATTGGCATGATCTGGCGCCGCAGCAACCCGCTCGCACGGCAGCTTCTGCAGGTGGCAGAGGTGGTGCGGCAGGCTGCGCAGGCTTTGCGATCAAGCTATAGTCCGCTGAATTGAAACGGCTTTGCTGTGCGTTTGCGGACAATAATCTGCGCTGTTTCCCAGCGATTGAGCGCCGCCGAAACGGTTGCAACCGCATGAGGAATGATGCGTAAAGGGCACGCTCACAACCATTTTATAGCCCTGCGGTTTCAGGCCTGAAGGTGCGTTGTTAAGCTTTCGTTAATAAAAAACGAATTTAGGCAGGCATACAGGCAGATGAAAACGGGCTTTCGTGGCACGTTTGTTGTTTCCTGGTCGCAAACCGAGGTTGACGGCCTTCCGGCTGCACCGGTTGACGCTCTTGATGTAGGGGCGGCTTGGTCCTGGCATGGCGATGCTGTGCGGGTGGACGGGCCGTCAGAGCTGTTGCGGCTGGATATGGCAAATGGCGAGGCAGATTTGCGCCGCCGGGCAGCACGGTCGGTGCGCCGGCTGGTTGGTGCGGCAGTTCAGAACCGGACCGATGTCGCTGCGGTCGAGGTGGATGAACCGCTGATGGACAGCAGTTTTGTCGTGACCAATGGCGTGCAAAGTTTTACTGTCACCCTGATCGAAGTCGGGCCGGGCCAGCGCCCGCTCTTGATGTTCGTTGATGAACTCCCGCCGCGCGGTGCTGATCTTTGGGTCGTGCATCATTCGCTGAGCACGGCCGGCACGGATCGTCCGCAAGGCGAAACCGGGGTGATCTGCTTTACACCGGGCACTTTGATCGCAACGCCCGGCGGCCCGAAACGGGTCGAGCAGTTGCGCGAGGGCGAAAAGGTGCAGACCCGCGACAACGGTGCTCAGGAAATCCTCTGGATCGGCTCCCGCCGGATCAGCGGTGCGCGGCTGTTTGTGATGCCGCGGCTGCGGCCGATCCGCATCCACGCCGGGGCCTTGGGGATCGACCGGCCGGAGCAGGAGCTGCTGGTCTCGCCTGATCACCGGATGCTCTTGCGCGGCGACCGGGTGCGGGCGCTGTTCAACACGCCCGAAGTGCTGGTCGCGGCTGGTGATCTGGTCAATGGCCGCACCATCCTGCCTGACGCCTCGGTGCGGCAGGCGACCTACATCCATATCATGCTGGCAAACCACCAGGTGCTGTGGGCCAATGGAGTTGAGACCGAGAGCTTCCACCCCTCCAATGCGTCGCTGACGGCGCTCAGCGACAGCGACCGGGCACGGTTGTTCCGTCTGCACCCCGGACTGGAGCGCAACCCGCTGGCCTATGGCGCTTATGCCCGCCGCAATCTGAGCGCGTCCGAGGCTGCGATTCTGGGCCACGAGGCGGCCTGAGCCTTTACGAACACGAGGCAGAACGCTATTTCAGGCCCGGTCCGGGCCGCGCCTGCAAGTTTTCACGACGAACGCGCCAAAGCTGTGTTGACTCTGCCCCATCCCCCTATATAAGCGCGGCTTCATTGGTGTTGGCGGCCCCCGCAAGGGGATGCCTGTCATGCCCGGATCCTGGATCCGGAGCAAGAGGACAACGCCCTTAATAGTCACGGCTTGCCCGGGGCGGTTCAAACCAGACGGTTGCCGATGCAGACGCGTTCGCAGCCCGGAAAGTGGGAACCGGTTTCCGGAACAAGCTGCGAAGCCACTAATAAGGAGATCAGCCGTGACCAAACGCACGTCTGCCAAGTACAAAATCGACCGCCGCATGGGCGAAAACATCTGGGGCCGTCCGAAGTCCCCGGTCAACCGCCGCGACTATGGCCCGGGCCAGCACGGCCAGCGCCGCAAGGGCAAACTGTCCGACTTCGGCATCCAGCTGCGCGCCAAGCAGAAGCTCAAGGGCTACTACGGCGACCTGACCGAAAAGCAGTTCCGCCGCATCTACGGTGAAGCTGTGCGTGTGAACGGCGATACCGGTGAAAACCTGATCGGCCTGCTCGAGCGCCGCCTGGACGCGGTTGTCTACCGCGCCAAGTTTGTTGCGACCGTCTTTGCGGCCCGCCAGTTCGTGAACCACGGCCACGTGACCGTGAACGGCAAGCGCGTCAACATCCCCTCCTACCGCGTGAAAGAGGGTGACGTGATCGAAGTCCGCGACAAGTCCAAGCAGATGGTTGCCGTTCTGGAAGCCACCCAGCTGGCCGAGCGCGACGTTCCCGATTACATCGAAGCGGACCACTCCAAGCTGAAAGCAACCTTCGTGCGCACCCCCGGCCTGGGCGACGTGCCGTACCCGGTTCTGATGGAACCGAACCTGGTTGTGGAATTCTACGCCAAAAACTAAGCCTGCCGCCGTCACGGCGCATGGCGAAAGGGCTGTCCTGCAGGGCAGCCCTTTTTCGTTTCCTGCAGTGCTGTGCCCGCAGTGGTAAAACCCGGTAGCCCTGCGCGCCGCCTGCCACTATCCTGCCTGTAAAACGACAGGGAGTAAGTGATGAAAACCTATCTGAAGGCCGCCGCCGCCATGGCAGTATTGACCGCCGCCTCCGCAGGCGCCGCGCCGTTGAAGCTGACACCTGCGGATCCGCAGCCCTCCGGTGTCAAGCCGGGGCTGTCTGTGGTTTATGCCTATCCGCATGATGTGAAGTCTCTGGTTGAGGCCTCCTCGGCGCTGAAAATCTCCAGCGAACCGGGCCAGCCCATCGCAGGCCTGGACAATCGCGACACGGAGGAGGGGCAGAACACGCTCACGTCCAAACGGGCGCTGAACGTCGTGGCCCGGATCACCGGCTATGTGAAAATTGACCAGCCCGGCATCCACAATATCGACTTCCTCACCAATGACGGGCTGCGCGCCAGGGTCGGCGGCCAGGTGGTGGGTGAATACGACGGCCGGCAGTCCTGCGACAGCACCATCCTGACAGAAGTAGAGGTGCCGTCTGCGGGCTGGTACCCGGTCGACATCCTTTACTTCCAGCGCCTCGGCACCGCCTGCCTGCACATGCGCATGGGTCCGGAGGGCAAACGTCCGAAATGGATGAAGGACAGCGCCTTCGGGCATTAAACGACCGCAGCTTCTTTCTGGTTGAAAATACTCCGGGGGGAGCCCGCAGGGCTGGGGGCGGCGCCCCCCTTTAAACCCGTTCTCCTACAGCGGCAGCGGACGTCCCTCGGCGATGGCCTCCATCGCGAAATAGGAGGTTACGCTGTCCAGCTCGACACCTGAAATCAGCCGCTGATACACCTTATCATAGCTGGCCATATCCTCGGTGACCACTTTCAGCTGATAATCGTAATCGCCGCCGATGCGGTGGAAATCCACCACCTCGGAAATGGTCAGCACATGGCGGCGGAATTTTTGCAGCCAGTCTGCTGAATGATGCCTTGTGCGCAGCAGCACAAAAACCACCAGATCCAGCCCCAGCTGCTTGCGGTCCAGCCGCGCGGTCGAGCCCTTGAGCAGCCCGCTGTCGTTCAACGCCTTCAGCCGCCGCCAGCAGGCGTTCTGCGACAGCCCCACCTGATCGGCCAGCTCCCGTTGCGACAAGCTGGCATCCTGCTGCAGCGCGCGCAGGATACTTCGGTCAATTTGATCGGCAATTTTGCTCATGTGCAGATCATATGACACAAGAACTGTAGTTTCCACTCAGTAATTGATTAAGTTCTTGCGCCAGAAGCCGTTCATCATGCCTCAACAGATTTCGGAGGCGCGACATGACCCTGGCAGCATTCAAACAGACAATCCGGCAGGCGGCTCAAAGCGGCGCCTTGGGCCGCAGCGTGATCGGTGACGGGGTGATGATCCCGGGCCTCGATGGCGAGGTGCCGCTGGTCTATGCCGATTACGTTGCCTCCGGCCGGGCGCTGCGACAGGTCGAGGATTTCGTGGCGGACCAGGTGCTGCCCTTCTATGCCAACTCCCATACCGAGGCTTCTTATTGCGGCACGCAGATGACCCGCCTGCGCCGCGAGGCCCGGGCTGAGATTGCCCGCATGACCGGCGCCACTGGGGATGATGCGGTGATTTTCACCGGATCGGGTGCCACCGCGGGTCTCAATCGGCTGGTCAGCCTTTTCGGCGTGAACGAGGCTGTCCGGCCGGTTGTTTTCATTGGCCCTTATGAACACCACTCCAACATCCTGCCCTGGCGCGAAAGCAAGGCGGAGGTGGTGGAAATCCCCGAGGCCGCTGAGGGCGGGGCGGATCTGGCGGTTCTGGAGCTTGCCCTGAAGCAGCATGCCGACAGTGACCTGAAGATCGGCAGTTTTTCGGCGGCCTCCAACGTCACCGGCATCCTGACCGAACCTGATCCCATCAGCTGCCTGCTGCATGAACACGGCGCGCTGGCGGTCTGGGACTATGCGGGAGGCGGCCCGTACCTGCCGATTGACATGGGTAGAAACGGGGCTGCCCGCAAAGACGCCGTGGTGGTCTCGCCGCATAAATTCCCGGGCGGCCCCGGTGCTTCGGGTGTGCTGGTGGTCAACACCGGCGCGGTGCGCCGCCGTTGCCCGTCCTGGCCGGGCGGGGGGACAGTCAGCTTTGTGTCCCCCTGGCAGCATGAATACAGCCTGGACCTGGCGACTCGTGAAGAAGCGGGTACGCCGAACGTGATCGGCGATATCCGCGCAGCGCTGGCATTTCTGGTGAAGGAAGCAGTCGGCCAAGAGAAGATCGAAGCCCGCGAAGCCAAGTTCGCAAACATGGCCTGGGCGGGCTGGTCGTCAAATCCGCGGCTGCAGATCCTGGGCCACCGTGATGCGCACCGGCTGCCGATCTTCTCCTTCCTGGTTTCGGACGGGGCGGGCAAGCCGGTGCATCAGCAGCTGTTCACCCGGATGCTGAGCGATGTCTACGGCATCCAGGCCCGCGGTGGTTGCGCCTGTGCGGGACCCTATGCGCACAGGCTGCTGGGCATTGATCAGCCGGAGTCGGAAAGGCTGTTTGCTGACCTGCAGGCAGGCGAGGAAATGAAGAAACCCGGCTGGGTTCGGCTCAACTTCTCATACCTGATGGAGGAGGCGCGCGCGCGATACATCATTGATTGCGTCAACGATCTGACCCAAAGGGCAGGGGAGCTTGCGGCCCGTTACAATGTCGATCCGGAAACCGCGCGGTTCAAGGCGCTGGTGGCATAGGAACAAACGGAAGGGGTGCTTTCCCGGGGCTGGGAAGCACCTCGCATACACGTGATATGTAGGTATCGAATCCCTGTATTTAAAGGGGGAATATGCCGGTCAAATCCCCCGCGACAGCGCGAACGGGTGCGTGGCACGCTTTAACTGTATTTTATTGATTGGAGCACTGTTATGGCCCTAAAGCTTTCCGCCCCTGTTGGTGATAAGAAACGGATCACCAAACCGGACCCCAAGACTGGCGAGAGCAAATTCAAGCCGGTCAAAAACGCCCCCGCAGATGTCGAGCTGGTCCGCCTGATGCTCAAGGCAAACGGCTATTCCATCGAGGTCAGCACCAAATGCGACGCCGGGCTGATCAAGACCATCAAGGACTTTCAGAAGAAGAAACTGGGCTTCCGCAAGCCCGACGGCATTGTCGACCCCGGCATGCGCACTTGGAACGCAGGTCTGCCCAAACTGGCCGCGCAATATGCCACTGATACCAAGATCGAACGGGTCGAGGTCGTCGAGAACGGCAAGACCAAGCTGATCACCGTGGCAGAGTTCGAAGCCGGACAGGAGGAACTGCGCCGCAAGCTTCTGGCTAAGGCCAACATGATGTACGGCCAAGCGGAATCCTGGGTTGATTTCTGCAACGAGGTAGAAAGCACCCGCCAGGGCAACGACACCTTCCTGAACGCCCTGACGGAATTTGCCGTCAGCGTCGTCAATGACAAGACCGATCCGCCCTGGACGCCGATCCTGAATGCCCGTTCCGAATCCAGCCTGCTGAAAACACTCACGAGCAAGAAGAAACCTGACTGGAAAAAGGTCTACAAACAGGATGTTAAGGCTTCCAAAGCCTATAACACCGGCGGCAAGGCCTTCAAGAAGTTCATTGACCAGCGGATCGCCACCGCCGGCGGGATTGTCTGGAAACTGGAAGTGGTGCGCGAGGTCTCCTTTGCCGTGGTCGAAACCTACATGACCGCCCGTCTGGTGGCGACCAAGGGCATGTCACCAGCCAAGGCCCACGCCATTGCTGCCGCCAGCACCGAAGCGCTGAAATCCAGCGCTGGTCAGCTGGGCGAGCATCTGGCGGGCAACAAGGTGACCTGGGATGGTGCGGCCAAGAAAGTCTTCATCGACAGCTTTATCGCCGGTCTTGCGGGGGCTGCAGGGGGCAAGCTGACCGCCAAGCTGTCAGCCGGCCTCGCAGATGATCTGGCCAAGGCCGCAGCCTCGAAGCTTTCGCGGGAGTTTCCCAAAAAGGCGGTGAAGGTTTTCTTTGAGAAGTTCCTGAAATCCAAGGCCGGCGAGGCGATGGTGACTGAAGCGCTGAAGGAAACCATCGGCCTGGCCAAGCCCTTGATCGAAAAGGGCCGCCCGCCGAACACCAAGGAGATCAAGGAAAGCATTGCCAAAATCTTGACCGCGGGCATCATGTCGGCAGGCGCAGGCAAGGCGCTGGATAAATTCTCCTCCGGCTTCACTGGCGCCGCTGAAAAATTCCTCAAGACCAAACTGGCGCCCGCCGCCATGGAAGGCGCGGTCAAGAAGGACCTCATTGCTAAATACGGCACCAAGGCGACCGAGGATTTCATCAAGCTGCATGGCGACGCGATCTATGGCGAGATTGCCAAGCAGATCAGCGGCAAGACCTTCAGCAAATATGCAGGCGAGGTTCTGACCAGCTCGGACGGCTCGCAATCGGCCTCGACCATGCAGAAGCAGGCCAATGAGGCGATGCGCAAGGACATGGAGCTGCGCAAGCAGATCCAAAAAATCATTATGGCCGAAGCCAAACGCAAGATGCCCAAGTCGGCAGCGGCGCATTAACGCCGGCTGCACCGTCATTGGGGGCTGCCGCCGGGGGGACGGCAGCAATGGGGAAGCGTCATCTTGGTGCTTCCCCACCAGCCTTTGGGCCGCTAGAACGGGCAGGAATTAAGGAGCCCGAATTATGACCCAACTCACACCGCAGCCCGGTATCATGGACATCGCTCTGTATCAGGGCGGGGCTGCCCATGTGAATGGGGTGAGCAATGTTGTGAAGCTCTCCTCGAACGAGAACCCGCTGGGCCCCAGCCCGCGCGCCGTCCAGGCGATGCAGGACGCGGCGGCCAATATGCACCGCTATCCCAGCTCGGACCACAGCGGTTTGCGGCAGGCAATCGGCGAGGTTCACGGGCTGGAGCCGGAGCAGATCATCTGCGGCGCGGGAAGCGACGAGATCATTGCCTTCCTGTGCCAGGCCTATGCCGGACCGGGCGACGAGGTGCTTTATACCGAACACGGCTTTGCCATGTACCGCATCAGTGCACTTGCAGCCGGTGCCACCCCGGTAGAGATGAAAGAGCGCGAGCGCGTCACCGATGTGGACGCGCTGTTGGCGGGCTGCACCGACCGTACCAGGCTCGTGTTCATCGCCAACCCGAACAACCCCACCGGCACCATGATCAGCGAGGCTGAGGTGGCCCGGCTGGCCGATGGCATCCCGGCGGGCGCCATCTTGGTGCTGGACGGGGCCTATGCCGAATATGTCGAAGGTTTCGATGCAGGTGCAGCGCTGATCGGCGCCCGAAGCAACGTCTTCATGACCCGCACCTTCTCCAAGATCTACGGTCTGGGCGGCGCCCGGATCGGCTGGGGCTACGGCCCTCGGGAAGTCATCAACGTGTTGAACCGGGTGCGCGGGCCATTCAACGTCTCCAGCACTGCGCTGGCGGGCGCTGAGGCGTCGGTGCGCGACACGGATTACGTGGACCAGTGCCGCGCCGAAAATGCCAAGTGGCGCGCCTGGCTGGCAAATGCACTGGCGGAATTGGGCGTTCCCTCGGATGTCTCCAGCACCAACTTCATCCTGGCCCGCTTTTCCAGCCAGGCAGAGGCAGAGGCTTGCGACCTTTACCTGCAAGCGCAGGGCCTGATCGTGCGCCGGGTGGCGGGGTACAACCTGCCCACAGCATTGCGCATCACCATCGGCGACGAGGACTCCTGCCGCCGTGTGGCCGCAGCTGTCAAAGCATTCAAAGAGGGCCAGGCATGAGTGAACATGTTTATGGCCGCGTCGCGCTGATCGGCCTTGGCCTGATTGCCTCCTCAATGTTCTGGGCGATGAAACGCGCAGGGCTGGCGGGTGAGGTGACCGGTTATGCCCGCAGCGAAGAAACCCGCCACACGGCGCGCCGCATCGGCCTCTGCGACCGCGTCTGCGACAGCGCGCGGGAGGCTGTGCAGGATGCTGACCTGGTGGTGCTCTGCGTTCCCGTCGGCGCCATGGGCCCGGTGATGGAAGACATCGCCGCGCTGCTGAAGCTCGGCGCCACAGTCTCGGACGTGGGGTCGGTCAAACGCCATGTGATCGACGCTGTGCTGCCGCATATTCCCGAAGGTGTGCATTTCGTGCCCGCCCACCCGCTGGCCGGGACCGAGCATTCGGGGCCGGAATCCGGTTTTGCCGAACTGTTCGACAACCGATGGTCGCTGCTGGTGCCGGTCGAGGGCACCGATCCGGACGCCACCGCCCGCCTGCGCGCGCTATGGGAAGGGATGGGCGCCAATGTCGATGAGATGGACGCCGACCACCACGACCTGGTGCTGGCCGTCACTTCGCACACGCCGCACCTCATTGCCTACACCATGGTGGGCGTTGCCGACGACCTGCGCCGGGTGACCGACAGCGAAGTGATCAAGTATTCCGCCGCCGGTTTTCGCGACTTTACCCGGATTGCCGCCTCGGACCCGACTATGTGGCGCGATGTGTTTCTCACCAACAAGGACGCCACGCTGGAGATCCTGGGCCGCTTCACCGAAGAGCTGTTTGCCCTGCAGCGTGCCATCCGCACCGGCGACGGCGACCATCTGCACGACTACTTCACCCGCACCCGTGCGATCCGCCGCGGCATCATCGAGGCTGGTCAGGACACCGATGCGCCGGACTTTGGCCGGGGGCAAAAGAAATGATCCGCGCGGGCGCCCTTCTGCTTGCAGCACTGCTTGGCGGTGCCGCGCTGGCCGCTGCGCCGGAAACCTCGCTTGAGCCGCCTGCGCGCCCGCAGGCTGATGCGGGCGTAAAGGCCGCTGGCATTGCCACAGCGCCAGAATTCCGCCCGGTTTCGCGCCCGCAATCGGAGCAGGTCCTGGCGGCAGCAGCCCGCCCCGCAGATCTGCCGCTGCTGGGGCCGGGATCATCGCTGCTGCCCTTTGCACGGCCGGACAGCCTGGCTGAGCAGGTGCTGTTCAAACGCCGCAAACGGCGCAAGGGGTCGGTCTGCGGCGATGTTGATATCCAGGGCGACAGCGTCGGTCATGTCTCCGGCACGCTGCCCGGCTGCGGCGCCAAGGACGCGGTGCGGGTGCGCGAGATTGCCGGGGTGCGCCTTAGCCAGGCCTCGCTGATGACTTGCAATACAGCCCGTGCGCTGAAGACTTGGATCAACCGCGAGGTCGAAACCGCCTTCGGCCGCCGCAACAAGGTGGTCTCCCTGCGCGTCGCCGCCCATTACGCCTGCCGCACCCGCAACAACCGCCCCGGTGCCAAGATTTCGGAACATGGCAAAGGGCGGGCAATCGACATCTCCGGCTTCACCCTTGCCAGCGGTGAGACGGTGACGGTGCTGAAAGGCTGGCAGAACCGCAAGACCCGCAAGACGCTGAAGAAGATATGGCGCGCGGCCTGCGGACCCTTCGGCACCGTGCTGGGGCCGGAAGCCGACCGCTATCACCGCGACCATTTCCACCTGGATGTAGCGCGCCACCGCGGCGGTTCATATTGCCGTTAGCGGTGTGCTCCCGCGCCTGAAAGTGCCTAAGGGCACATTACAGCCTTGGGCCGGGCGCGCTGCGCGCGAAGTGGAATTTCTGAGACGTGCCTCAGTGGCAGGCCTGCCCTTATGCGCCTGTCCGGTTTTGGTATTCATGGCCTGCAAAGGGCAGCGGCGGCGTTAGGCCGGCAGCGCTTGCAGGCTTCTTCAGTGGATGATCAGCCGCGGGGCGCGGCCCAGGGGCAGGGGGCCAAGTGTCACGTAGCCGCCGGAGAACCCCAGCGTGATGTCCAGGTTCCGCGGATTGCCGCTTGTTTCAGCCAAGAGACTCAGCACCCGCTCGACAGAGCTGCGCAGGCTGGGAGGCAGGGCGCCGCTGCGCTCCGCCATCAGCACCAGCCCGCGCCAGTTTTCCGCCTGCAGCGTAATCCCGCCCTCCGGCAGGCCCTGCGCATCCAATGTCAGCGTTCCGGCGGCCTTCAGCCGCAGATCGCCCCAGCCGGCCTCTGCCAGTTTCAGATCAATCCGGCGCGGCTGCGGCCGCCGCTGTTCCAGCGCGGCCCGGTCCCAGGGCGCGTCAAAAGCAACCGTCATTTCCAGCGCCAGCATGTCAAACCGTTCCGGCAGTGCAGAACTGGCCGCCAGCAGCCGCCGCCAGGCGGCGCGCGGGGCAAACTCAGCGGCTTCCGCCGTAACCCGGTATATCTCAGGCCTGTCCGACTGTACCATGCGCAGGTCCAGCGCCGCGCCGCTCAGCACCGTCTCGCCGCTTCGGGCGATCTGCCAGGGGCCCGAGATCAGCGCCAGTTCTTCCAATGCCAGCGCCGCGCCCGGCGCAAGATGCAGGCTGGCCTGCAGATCCTGGGCCGTGATCACTGCGGTCTGGTCGAAATAGGACAGCCGCTGGGCCGAGGCAGGGAAGTGCAGGTCCAGCTTGCCCGGCCAGGCAGCAGGGCTTGCCAGATCCAGCCAGTCGGCCCGCCAGGCGGTGCCGGTGCCGGGATCCGCCAGCGCCGGGCGGCTGATCCGGGTCATATGGCGGATAGGGTAGCCGCTGGTTTCAAGAGCAGAAAACTCAGCCTGCCAGCCCCGCCGCTCTTGCTCGGCAAACCAGGCCGCGATGCCGCTGCGCAGCCCCCAGGACGCTGCTGCCCAATACAGGCTCCACACCATCAGGGCGGCAATCAGCAGTTTTGCCAGGCGCATCGGATAGCCTCTTTTGTCCGGATCAGGATTGCTGTTTATAGAGGGGGAGCAGAAAGGGCCAGACAACATGACCATGTGGGTATTCGGATACGGATCGCTTCTTTGGAACCCCGGCTTTCCGGTGTCACGGCGCGAGGTGGCGGTGCTTCATGGCTATGCGAGATCCTTTTGCATGACCTCGATCCACCACCGCGGCACCGAGGATCATCCCGGTCTGGTGCTGGCGCTGGACGAAACCGAAGGGGCCAACTGCAAAGGGCTGGCGCTGTCGGTGGAAGCAGGCCACGAAGAACGGACCCTGGCTGAGCTGCGCGAGCGCGAGCTGATCTCCTCCGCCTATCTGGAGCGGGATCTGGAGGTGGAACTGGGGGATGGCAGCGTTGTCACCGCCGTCACCTATGTGATCGACCCGCACCATGTGCAGTATTGCGGCGGTCTCAGCCTGGAAAAACAGGCGCAGATGATCGCCCATGCGGTGGGCGGGCGCGGTCCCAATACTGAGTACCTCTATAACACTGCCGAACATCTGGCGGAGATCGGCCTGCACGACCAGGATCTGGATTGGCTGGCAGGAAGGGTGCGGGAAATCACCGCATAAAGCCTTGGCGCTTTTGACACTTTGCTTATAGGCTGCGACCCAATAAGAGCAGTCAACGTGTCAGGAGCCAAGTAATATGGCGCAGCCAGACCGCAAAACCCGGCCGCAGTTTTCCCAGCCGGTGCGGCAGATCATCATGATGCTGATCGCATTGGGGCTGTCAGCCTTTGGCGCCTTTGTCGCCTTGCCGCGGGTGCTGCCGGTGTTCGAGGCCAATCCCTGGCTGAACGGTTTCATCGTCTTTGTCTTTGTGATTGGGGTACTGGCCTGTTTCTGGCAGGTGGTGCAGCTGATCGGTTCGGTGCGCTGGATCGAACGGTTCGCATTCGGCGACATCTCGGACGAACGCCGGCCGCCGTCGCTGCTGGCGCCCTTGGCTTCGTTGCTGCGCTCGCGCGGGGCGCGGATGCAGCTGGGGTCGGCCTCGACACAGTCCATTCTGGATTCTGTCGCCAACCGTATCGATGAAGACCGGGAAATCACCCGGTACATTGTCAACCTGCTGATTTTCCTTGGTCTTCTGGGTACTTTCTATGGGCTGGCCACCACCGTTCCTGCCGTGGTCGATACCATCCGAAGCCTGGCCCCGCAGGAGGGCGAAGAGGGGCTTTCGGTCTTCAATCGCCTGATGACCGGGCTGGAGGCCCAGCTGGGCGGTATGGGCGTGGCCTTTGCTTCATCGCTGCTTGGCCTGGCCGGGTCGCTGATCGTCGGCCTGCTGGAGCTGTTCGCGGGCCACGGCCAGAACCGGTTCTACCGCGAGCTGGAGGAATGGCTGTCTTCCATCACCCGCGTCAGCTTCTCCTCCGGCGAAGACGGCACCGGCGATAGCAGCGTGGTCTCCCAAGTGCTCGACAATATGGCCGAGCAGATGGACGCGCTGCAGGCGATGTTTGCCGAAACTTCTGAAGGCCGCGCTGCGGTGGATCAAAAACTGGGTGATCTGGTGGAAACCATTCAGGAGATGAACCGCCGCCAGGAGCAGACCGGCACTGTCACTGCGGCCCTTGACCGGGTGGCCGTCGGGCAGGAAGCTTTGACCGAGATCCTGCGCGCCCATAGCGAACAGGGCGGTATCGACGCCGAAAGCCGGATGCGTTTGCGCTCGATCGACGTGCAGATGCTGCGCATCCTTGAGGAAATTTCGGCCGGCCGGCAGGAAAGCCTGACCGAGCTGCGCAAGGACATCGAACTTCTGATCAAGGCCTTCGCCCGCCCGCGCGGATTGTCCCGCGGCGGTGCATCCGGCCGGGACGCGGGGGAATAGGCGATGGCCCTCTCCCGGCGCACCGGACAGCGGTTCCAGGCATCGATATGGCCGGGGTTTGTCGATGCGATGACCGGGCTTCTCTTGGTGCTGATGTTTGTGCTGACCATTTTCATGGTGGTGCAATTCGTGCTTCGCGAGACGATCACCGGCCAGGAAAGCCAGCTGGATGAACTGTCCGCCGAAGTCAGCGCGCTGGCCTCCGCCCTGGGGCTGGAGGAGCGCGAGAACAGCCAGCTGAATGCCCGGCTGGGGGCGCTGACGTCAACCCTCAACACTGCCGAACAGGATCTGGACCAGGCGCGCAGCCTGATCACCTCCCTGACCGCGGACCGCGACCGGCAGGCAGGTGAACTGGCCCAGGCCGCCAGCCGCATCACCAGCTTTGAGGCACAGGTGGCAGCCCTGATCGCCAGCCGCAATGCCGCCGAGACGCGGGTCGCGGATCTGAGTGCCGAACGCGACGACCTGGAGGCGGCGCGCGCGGAATTGTTGAGCGAACAAGAGGCCCTGAACCTGGCCCTGTCGCAAGCCCGCGGCGAGATTGATGTGCAGGCAGAGGCAGCCCGGCTGGCGGCAGCACAGCGCGAGGCGATGGAGGCATTGATCGCCAGTCTTGAGGCAGAAGGCAGCGAGCAAACTACCCGGATTTCCGAATTGCAGGCCCAACTGGGCGATGAGGAAGCCGCCCGCCTGATCGAGGCCGCTGCTGCCGAAGCCCTGCGGGAAAAACTGCAGAATGCCGGCGCCGAACTCACCGCAATGACACTGGCCTTGGAGGCGCAGCGCCAGGAGGCGGAGGATACGCTGACCCTGCTGGCCGCCGCCGAAGCGGCCAGGACACAGCTGGACGCGCAACTGTCTGAACTGGAGGCCGCCCGCGCAGGGTCTGATGCGGAGGCCGGGAAGCTGGCGGCAGAACTGGCCGAAGCCAGGGCCGCCTTGGCAGCAGCAGAGATTCAAGCCGGGGAGCTGGACGTGCTGCGCCAGCGGCTGCTTGCGGCAGTCGCCGCGCAGGAGAGCGCTGAGGGCAGCGCCACGGAGCAGTTGAGCCTGGCCGAAGAACGCGCAGCGCTATTGGCACAGGCGCGTTCGGCCTTGTCTGAGGAGCAGGCCATCTCCGAAGAGGCCCGCCGTGAAACCGCGCTGCTGAACCAGCAGGTGGCGGCCCTGCGCGAACAGCTGGGCGGACTGCAGGCCATTCTGGATGACTATCAGGGCCGGGACGCGGCGCAGCAGGTGCAGTTGCAGAACCTCGGCCAGGATCTGAACGCAGCCTTGGCCCGTGCCGCCTCGGAAGAGCGCAAGCGGCGCTTGCTGGAAGAGCAGGAGCGCAAGCGGCTGGAATCGGAGGCTGCGGCCCTTGCCAGCAAGGCGCAGGATCTGGAACGTTACCGGTCGGAGTTCTTTGGCCGGTTGCGGGACTTGCTGGGCACTCAGGAGGGGGTGCGCATCCAGGGCGACCGCTTTGTCTTTGCCTCCGAGGTGCTGTTTGCACCGGGCAGCGCCACCCTGTCGCCGGCGGGGCGGGTTGAAATTGCCAAGGTGGTTTCAATTTTGCAAAGCGTCGTGGCAGCGATCCCGCAGGAGATTAACTGGATCATCCGGGTGGATGGCCACACCGATACGTCACCGCTGCTGGGGCATCCGAAGTTTTCCGACAACTGGGAACTCAGCCAGGGCCGGGCGCTGTCAGTGGTGCGCTATATGGTCGAGGCGCTTGGGGTGCCGCCGTCGCGGCTGGCGGCCAACGGGTTTGGCGAATACCAGCCGGTGAACCCGGCGGACACAGCCGAAGCACGCGCCCAGAACCGGCGGATCGAGCTGAAGTTCACGGAAAAATAGCCGGACATTCGGTTGAGGAACCTGTGCGCCGTTACCCGCGGCTGATCAGCTGCACGTTCGTCATCGGCAAACCCGTTGCCTGCAGGGTGCAACCCGCTTCACTAATGGAGACAAGCTACTAGTTACGCACGGGTTGCGGCCCCACCGGGCAGCAGGGCAACCTTAAATCTATTGCAAATTCGGGAGTTATCAAATTCAGGCAGTGAAAATACAGTACAGACGCGGTCGCTGGATCCGCAGGCGAGGTCTCCCGCCCGGCCCTGGCCGCCCTTAGGGCAGCCGTGCCCGTTGGGCCCGGCAGCGGCCTGGGCTTGCACCCCGGCCGCTGCGGCCGCGTAGCTGGATAAGGCCTGATACTTTGAACCGGTCACTATGAAGCGGAAAACTGAGAGGCCGGAAACTGTAAAGCCGGTTACTGGGAGGCGGGGTCTTCCGGCGGCGCGATCACCATGCTGCGGGTAAAGCTGTCAACCTGCCGCCCGTCCCGCAACAGACGGGCGGTGCCGGTGTAAGTGCCGTCCGGCCATTGCCCGCCGCGCAGCCGGCGGCCGGCAGCGCGGAAAAACTGGGCCTGGTTTTTGTTCAGCCCTTCGCTGTGGGAGACAAGTTCGCCGCCGGGGCCTGTCACCGTCAGGTCAAGCTGGTCGCCTGCCAGTCCGCCAAACGCGTAGGCCCAAAATACAAACGCAGGCGCATCTGCAGCCAGCGGTGCGGCGTCCGCGTTGCCTGCCTTGATCGCACTGTATTCAGGGATTGCCGCGCTGAAACCGGCCCCCAGCACACCGCCCGGCTGATAGGCCGGCGGATCCGCCCAGAGTGTCTTACCGGCAGGGGCGCCGCAGGTTCCAAGGCTTTCCGGCGCAAAAGGATCCACCACCGCGCCATCCTTGCGCACAGACAAATGCAGGTGCGGAAACTGGGTTTTGCCGGAAAGGCCGGCCTCGCCCAGGATATCGCCAGGCTTGACCTTCATGCCGCTTTGCACCCGGACCGAGCCGCGCTTCATGTGGCAATACTGGGTTTCCCATCCGTTGCCGTGGCGCAGGACCACCCCGTTGCCGCATTCCTTACCGTCGATTTCTGCGGCGTTGCCGTCGGTGGCATATTGGTCAGCCATGCCATTGCGGGTGCCAAGGACAACACCGCCTGCCGCGGCACGCACCGCGACGCCTGCCTGCATGTCCGACAGGTAGGGCAGGGCGATATCCGTGCCCTTGTGGCCATCATAACTCAGCGTGCCGCAGGTGAAATCCGTGGCACCGGGGCCGGGATCGTGGTCGACGAACTGCTGGATGTGGCAGCTGTCGCCCAGGGTGCAGTCCAGCGGGAACTGCAAAAGAAAATCGCCCGCCGCGGCGGGCGCGGCGAGCGGTATTGCGATTATCAGCGCGGCAAGGCGCATCAGTCTGCTGTCAGCAGCGGCGGCTTGTCACCGGAGATCCGCGGCTTGCTTGGCCCTTCCAGGCGCAGCTCCAGCTTGCCGTCCTTGATGCCGACCTTGACGACGCCGCCTTTGGTCAGCTTGCCGAACAGCAGCTCTTCGGCCAGCGGCTTCTTGATGTGCTCCTGGATCACCCGGCCCAAGGGGCGCGCGCCCATACGGTCGTCATAGCCCTTGTCGGCCAGCCATTCAGCCGCCTTGCGGGTCAGCTCGATCGAGACATTGCGGTCCATCAGCTGGGCTTCCAGCTGCAGCACGAATTTTTCAACCACTTGCAGGATCACCTCTTTGCCGAGCGGCGCGAAGGAGATCACCGCATCCAGGCGGTTGCGGAATTCCGGGGTGAAGGTGCGTTCGATCGCGGCGGTGTCTTCACCCTCGCGGCGGTCGCGGCCAAAGCCGATAGCGGCCTTTGCCTGTTCCGACGCCCCGGCGTTGGAGGTCATGATCAGCACCACGTTGCGGAAATTCACCGTGCGGCCGTTGTGGTCGGTCAGCTGGCCGTTGTCCATCACCTGCAGCAGGATGTTGTAAACGTCCGGATGCGCCTTTTCCATCTCATCAAGCAGCAGCACGCAGTGCGGATGCTGATCGACGCCATCGGTCAACAGGCCGCCCTGGTCAAAACCGACATAGCCCGGAGGCGCGCCGATCAGGCGGGAGACCGCGTGTTTCTCCATGTATTCCGACATATCAAACCGCAGCAGTTCCACACCAAGCGTATCTGCCAGCTGCTTGGCAACTTCGGTTTTGCCGACGCCGGTAGGGCCTGCAAACAGGTAGTTGCCGATCGGTTTTTCCGGCTCGCGCAGGCCGGCGCGGGCCAGCTTGATTGCGCTCGACAGGGCGGTGATCGCATCGTCCTGGCCGAAGACCACGCGTTTCAGCGACTTCTCCAGGTCTTTCAGCACTTCGGCATCGTCTTTCGACACGCTTTTCGGCGGGATGCGGGCGATCTTGGCAACCACGGCCTCGATCTCCTTGACGCCGATGGTCTTGCGGCGCTTGCTCTCAATCACCAGGTGCTGCGCGGCGCCGGCCTCGTCAATGACGTCGATCGCTTTGTCCGGCAGCTTGCGGTCGTTGATGTAACGCGCCGACAGCTCCACCGCGGTCTTGATCGCATCGCCGGTGAACTTGATGCCATGATGCTCCTCGAAATAGGGTTTCAGACCCTTCAGGATCTCGATGGAATCTTCTACTGAGGGCTCGTTCACGTCGATTTTCTGGAACCGGCGGGACAGCGCCCGGTCTTTTTCGAAGTGCTGGCGGAACTCCTTGTAAGTGGTGGAGCCCATGCAGCGCAGCTTGCCGCCCTGCAGCGCGGGTTTCAGCAGGTTGGAGGCATCCATGGCGCCGCCGGAGGTGGCACCGGCCCCGATGACGGTGTGGATTTCGTCGATGAACAGCACTGCGTCCGGGTGGTCTTCCAGCTCGTTCACCACGGCCTTCAGGCGTTCCTCAAAATCACCGCGGTAGCGGGTGCCCGCCAGCAGCGCGCCCATGTCAAGCGAAAAAATGGTTGTCTCGGACAGCACCTCGGGGGTTTCACCGGACACGATTTTGCGCGCGAGGCCTTCGGCGATGGCGGTTTTGCCGACACCGGGGTCGCCGACCAGCAGCGGGTTGTTCTTGCGGCGGCGGCACAGGACCTGGATGCAGCGCTCAACCTCGTGGTCGCGGCCGATCAGCGGGTCGATATCGCCTTCGCGGGATTTCGCATTGAGGTCCACGCAGTATTTCGCCAGCGCGCTTTCCTTCTTTTCACCCTCAGGGGCGGCAGTGATGCTGTCCTCTTCCTGCTCAGGTGCGCCGGAGACCGGGCGGGGCTCCCCGAAAGCCGGGTCTTTGGCGACGCCATGGGCAATAAAGTTCACCGCGTCATAACGGGTCATTTCCTGATCCTGCAGGAAATAGGCTGCGTCGCTTTCGCGTTCGGCAAAGATCGCCACCAGCACATTGGCGCCTGTCACTTCGGTGCGGCCCGAGCTTTGAACATGGATCGCGGCCCGTTGGATGACCCGCTGGAAGGCAGCGGTCGGCACTGCCTCGGATCCATCGATGTCGGTCACAAGGTTGGCAAGATCCTCATCCACGAATTCCACCAGCGAAGATCGCAATTCGGTCAAGTCGACACTGCAGGCGCGCATCACACGGGCTGCGTCGGGCTCGTCGATCAGGGCCAGAAGCAGATGTTCCAGGGTTGCGAATTCATGACGGCGTTCATTCGCCAGCGCCAGCGCTGCGTGAATGGCCTGTTCCAGGGTGCTCGAGAATGAAGGCACGGGCGTGCTCCTCTGATCTTGGGTTGGCCGGATGGGGCGGTATTAACCAACCCCGCAGTTCAACCATGTGCTTATAAGGTTAGAGTTTGGTTGATAGCGCGCCAGCTTCAAGGGCTTTTCTTCATTTTGGGGTCACAATTATTTTCTCCCTGTTGCGCCCGGATACCCTTGATTTGGTCAGAAATTGTCTTTGCGCTTGCGAATTTCGGCAAAAACTTCTGTGTCTTCAGCAGCTTCCATGTCCAAATGTGCTTTCACGGCACTGTCACCGGCACGCAGGAACGGATTGGTGTCAAGCTCCAGCTGGAGCAAAGACGGAACCGTTGCAACGCCGGCTGTCCGGGCCGCTGCGATATCACGGATACGCGCCTGCAACGCCGGGTTGCCAGGGTCGGCGGTGACTGCAAAGGCACCATTGGACTGGGTGTATTCATGTCCTGAATAAACCATAGTGTTCGGCGGCAGCGCGGCAAGGCGCGACAGGCTGGCCCACATCTGCTGCGGCGTACCCTCAAACAGCCGCCCGCATCCCAGCGCCATCAGGCTGTCGGCGGTAAACACGGCATTTGAACCGGGCAGGTAAAAGGCAATATGACCAACAGTGTGGCCGGAGACATCCATCACCTGCACCTGTTCCCCCAGCAGTGTGAAGCTGCCGCCATCCTCCACCGCGGTATCCAAATCAGGCAGCCGGTGCGCATCTGCCGCGGCGCCGATCACCTTGGCGCCATAAGTCTGCTGCAGCTCCGCCACGCCGTCCACATGGTCCCAGTGGTGGTGGGTCAGCAGGATCCAGTCCAGCCCCCAGCCGCGCTCCGACAGGGCTGCCTTGATGGCGGCGGCCTCGGGCGCGTCCACCAGCGCGGTTTCACCCGATGCGGGATTATGGATCAAAAAGGCATAGTTATCCGACAGGCAGGGCAGGGTGATGATCTCAAGAGGCATGGTCATTCGCCTTTACATTGCTAAACTGCGTCCAGATTGGCCGAAGCAGCAGGCACCCGCAATGCATCTTGATGTTCAGGATCTCAGGAACTTCTATTACCGCAGCACTCTGGGGCGGGCGGCGCAGGCGTCGATCCGCGGCCGGCTGCTGGAAATCTGGCCCGGCACCGAAGGGCTGACGGTGGCGGGTTTCGGTTTCGCGGCGCCGCTGCTGCGCCCCTATCTGCCCGAGGCGCGCCGGGTGATGGCGCTGATGCCGGGGCCGCAGGGGGTGATGCAATGGCCCGCGGGACTGCCCAATGTCTCGGTCCTGTGCGAAGAAACCAGCTGGCCCGTCGACACCGGGCGGATCGACCGGCTGGTGGTTATGCATGGTCTGGAGACCTCGGAGCGGCCGACAAAACTGCTGGAAGAATGCTGGCGGGTGCTGGGGCCGGGGGGCAGGGCGCTTTTCGTCGTGCCAAACCGGGCCGGGTTCTGGGCGCGGTCGGATCTGACCCCGTTCGGCTTTGGCCGTCCTTACACCCTGCGCCAGCTTGAAGGCCAGCTGCGCGAACACCAGTTCGCCATCGAGCAGCACACCGCCGCCCTCTACCGGCTGCCCAGCCACAAACGGTTCTGGCTGAAATCCGGTGCCATGCTGGAAAAAATGGGCCGCAAACTGCCTGCAATGCTGGCCGGCGGCGTGTTCATGGTCGAGGTCAGCAAGCAGACCCACCCGCAGCGCGGCCACATGACCCGCACCAAAACCCCCAGCCGCATCCGGGTGCTGGAAGGGCTGTCCAACCCGATGCCGGAACCGGTCTGACCGGTGCGGGGCCGGCCCGGCCCATCCGCGGCTGATTTCGATTCCCTGAAACTGCGGGTTTGGCGACCGGCAGGGCTGAAAAGGCGGGTTCCGGTCCGATATGTGACGATTTCGGCCGCAAATACCGGTTTCCGGAATCGCCAAATCCTGCAGTTCAGCCGCACTTTTTTATAATTCGACTGTGGTCAAAGGGCCGCACTTACCTTAACGTCTTGAAAACATTGCAAACATGCTTCTTCCCGTTCCCGTTATAGGCAGTTGATAGGTCGCATCCGCTCTGCTAGACCCACGCTGATTTCAACGCCCCGCTGCCAATGGGGGATGACTCACGCCCCCGGACGCCGCCTGTGGCCGGGTACGCCAACCGGGGCCAATAACATATCGGAAGGGTGGACGTGTCCGAACCAGCTTCGATTTCTGCAGGCATTGCCGCGCGCTATGCCACGGCGGTGTTCGACATCGCGCAAGAAAACAAGGCGCTCGACAGCCTTGAAACCAGCATCAATGACCTGGCAGCCGCGCTGGCTGACAGCGACGACCTCAACAGCCTGATCCAGTCGCCGCTGGTGTCGCGCGACGAGCAGGGCGCCGCAATCACTGCGGTGGCTGACAAGATGGGCCTGGATCCTGTCCTGCGCAATACCTTGGCTCTGATGGCCGACAAGCGCCGCCTGTTTGTGGTGCCCGCGCTGATCGATGCGCTGCGCGCCCGCCTGGCGGATGCCCGCGGCGAAGTCACGGCTGACGTGACCTCAGCCAAGGCGCTGACCAAGACCCAAAGCGAAAAGCTGGCCAAGACCCTGGCCGAGCGCGTGGGCAAGAAAGTTACCATCAATGCTTCCGTCGATGCCTCCATCATCGGCGGACTTGTCGTTAAAGTGGGCTCGAAGATGATCGACAGCTCGATCCGCTCCAAGCTCAACTCCCTACAGAATGCAATGAAAGAGGTCGGATAAATGGGTATCCAAGCAGCAGAGATTTCTGCGATCCTGAAAGACCAGATCAAGAATTTTGGTCAAGAAGCAGAAGTGGCTGAAATCGGCCGCGTGCTGTCCGTCGGTGACGGTATTGCCCGCGTTTACGGCCTCGACAATGTTCAGGCCGGTGAAATGGTCGAATTCCCGGGCGGCATCATGGGCATGGCGCTGAACCTGGAAAGCGACAACGTCGGTATCGTGATCTTCGGCTCTGACCGGGACATCAAAGAAGGCGACACCGTCAAGCGCACCAACTCCATCGTGGACGTGCCGGTCGGCAACGGCCTCTTGGGCCGCGTTGTGGACGGTCTTGGCAACCCGCTGGACGGCAAGGGCCCGATCGAAGACGTGACCCGCGGCGTTGCCGACGTCAAGGCACCGGGCATCATCCCGCGTAAATCGGTGCACGAACCGATGGCGACCGGCCTCAAATCCGTTGACGCGATGATCCCGATCGGCCGCGGTCAGCGCGAGCTGATCATCGGCGACCGTCAGACCGGTAAAACCGCCGTGGCTCTGGATGCGATCCTGAACCAGAAATCCTACAACGATGCCGCCGGCGACGACGAAGGCAAGAAGCTGTACTGCGTTTACGTCGCGGTCGGCCAGAAGCGGTCCACCGTGGCCCAGCTGGTGAAGAAGCTGGAAGAAACCGGCGCGATGGAATACTCCATCGTTGTGGCTGCAACCGCATCCGACCCGGCCCCGCTGCAGTTCCTGGCACCCTATGCCGCAACCGCAATGGCGGAATTCTTCCGCGACAACGGCCGCCACGCGCTGATCATCTATGATGACCTGTCCAAGCAGGCGGTTGCTTACCGTCAGATGTCGCTGCTGCTGCGCCGTCCGCCGGGCCGTGAAGCCTATCCGGGCGACGTTTTCTACCTGCACTCCCGCCTGCTGGAGCGTTCGGCCAAGCTGAACGAAGACTTCGGTGCCGGCTCGCTGACCGCGCTGCCGATCATTGAAACCCAGGGTGGCGACGTGTCGGCGTTTATTCCGACCAACGTGATCTCGATCACCGACGGCCAGATCTTCCTGGAAACCGAACTGTTCTACCAGGGCATCCGCCCCGCCGTGAACACCGGCCTGTCGGTTTCGCGCGTTGGCTCCTCGGCCCAGACCAAGGCGATGTCCTCGGTTGCCGGTCCGGTGAAGCTGTCGCTGGCCCAGTACCGCGAAATGGCTGCCTTTGCGCAGTTCGGCTCCGACCTGGACGCCGCCACCCAGCAGCTGCTGGCCCGTGGCGCCCGTCTGACCGAGCTGATGAAGCAGGCGCAGTATTCGCCGCTGACCAACGCTGAAATCGTCTGCGTCATCTTCGCCGGCACCAACGGCTACCTCGACAAAGTCGACGTCAAGGACGTTGGCCGCTACGAGGAAGGCCTGCTCAACCACCTGCGCGGCAAACATGCCGACCTGCTGGCGGACATCACCAACAACGACCGTAAGGTGAAGGACGAGCTGGCGGACAAAGTGAAAGCTGCGCTGGACGAGTTCGCCGCTAGCTTCGCTTAAGGGGGATCCCAGGCAATGCCGAACCTTAAGGACCTGAAAACCAGGATTGCGTCGGTCAAATCGACCCGCAAGATCACAAAAGCCATGCAGATGGTGGCCGCGGCGAAACTTCGCCGCGCCCAGGAAGCTGCCGAGGACTCGCGTCCCTATACCAAACGGTTCAACGCCGTGATGGCAGGGCTGGCGGCCTCGGTCGGCGGCAGCGAGTCAGCCCCCAAGCTGCTTCGCGGCACCGGCAGCGACCAGACCCACCTGCTTGTCGTCATGACCGCCGAGCGCGGTCTGTGCGGCGGCTTCAACTCGAACATCGCCAAGCTTGCCCGCCAGAAAGCGGCCGAGCTGAAAGCCGCGGGCAAGACGGTCAAAGTTCTGACTGTCGGCAAAAAGGGCCGTGACGCCCTGAAACGCGACCTTGGCGGCGATTTCGTCGGTCATGTGGACCTCAGCGACGTCAAGCGCATCGGCTATGCCAATGCGCAGGGCGTTGCCAAGGACATCCTGACCCGGTTCGATGCTGGCGAATTCGACGTTGCCACGATCTTCTTTGCGGAGTTCGTCAACGTTGTGACCCAGATCCCGACCGCTCAGCAGATCATCCCGGCCTCTTACGAGGGCGGCGAAGGCGACGCCGATAGCGCATCTGCGGTGTATGACTACGAGCCCGGCGAAGAGCAGATCCTCGCGGACCTGCTGCCGCGCGGCGTGGCTACGCAGATCTTCTCGGCGCTGCTGGAAAACGGTGCATCCGAACAGGGTGCCCGGATGAGCGCGATGGACAATGCCACCCGCAATGCGGGCGACATGATCGACAAGCTGACGATCCAGTACAACCGCTCCCGCCAGGCCGTGATCACCAACGAGCTGATTGAAATCATTTCGGGCGCTGAGGCGCTCTAAGAGAACACCGGAGACCAACAAATGGCACAAGCAAAAGGTAAGGTGACCCAGATCATCGGCGCCGTTGTGGACGTCCAGTTTGACGACCACCTGCCCGCAATTCTGAACGCCCTGAACACCGAAAACGATGGTAAGACCCTGGTTCTGGAAGTATCCCAGCACCTGGGCGAAAACACCGTCCGCTGCATCGCGATGGACGCGACCGAGGGCCTGGTCCGCGGCCGCGAAGTAACCGACACCGGCGCGCCGATCTCGATCCCGGTGGGCAACGCCACCCTGGGCCGCATCCTGAACGTCGTGGGCGAGCCCGTTGACGAAAAGGGCCCGGTGAACGCAACCGAGACCCGCGCCATCCACCAGCCTGCGCCCGAGTTCAACGAACAGTCGACCGAGTCGGAAGTTCTGGTGACCGGCATCAAGGTCATCGATCTGCTGGCGCCTTACTCCAAAGGCGGCAAGATCGGCCTGTTCGGCGGCGCCGGCGTGGGCAAGACCGTTCTGATCATGGAACTGATCAACAACATCGCCAAAGTGCACTCGGGCTACTCTGTGTTCGCCGGTGTTGGCGAGCGGACCCGTGAAGGCAACGACCTGTACTGGGAAATGATCGAATCCAACGTGATCAAGCCGGACAACCTGGAAGAATCGCAGGTTGCCCTGGTCTACGGTCAGATGAACGAGCCTCCGGGAGCCCGTGCCCGTGTTGCGCTGACCGGCCTGACCCTGGCTGAGCAGTTCCGCGACCAGTCCGGCACCGACGTTCTGTTCTTCGTGGACAACATCTTCCGCTTCACTCAGGCGGGTTCGGAAGTGTCCGCTCTCTTGGGCCGTATCCCGTCCGCTGTGGGCTACCAGCCGACCCTGGCAACCGATATGGGCGCGATGCAGGAACGCATCACCTCCACCAAGAACGGCTCGATCACTTCGATCCAGGCCGTCTACGTTCCCGCGGACGACCTTACCGACCCGGCACCGGCAACCACCTTTGCCCACCTGGACGCGACCACCGTTCTTAACCGTGCGATCTCGGAACTCGGCATCTACCCCGCTGTGGACCCGCTCGACTCCTCGTCGCGCCTGATGGACCCGCAGATCGTTGGCGAAGAGCACTACAAAGTGGCGTCCGACGTTCAGCAGATCCTCCAGCGCTACAAGTCGCTGCAGGACATCATCGCGATCCTCGGCATGGACGAACTGTCGGAAGAGGACAAGCTGACCGTTGCGCGCGCGCGTAAGATCCAGCGTTTCCTCTCCCAGCCGTTCGACGTAGCAAAAGTCTTCACCGGCTCTGACGGTGTGCAGGTTCCGCTGGAAGACACCATCTCGTCGTTCAAGGCCGTTGTGGCCGGCGAATACGACCACCTGCCCGAAGGCGCCTTCTACATGGTTGGCGGCATCGACGAAGTGATCGCCAAAGCCGAGAAGATGGCTGCGGAAGCCGCCTAAGACTGGATATTCCCCTGCGCCTTGCCGGTGCAGGGGAAACCCTGAACGGAGGCCCCAATGGCACAAACGATGCAATTCGACCTCGTGAGCCCCGAGCGGAGCCTGGCTTCGCTGCAGGCCAGCGCGGTCCAGATCCCCGGTGCGGAAGGCGACATGACGGCAATGCCGGCCCATGCGTCCACCATCACCACCCTGCGCCCCGGCGTGCTGAAGGTCGAAAGCCCGGAAGGCAACGCGGAGTATGTGGTGACCGGCGGCTTTGCTGAAATCGGCGGTGACAGCCTGTCGGTTCTGGCCGAGCGCGCGATCCCGATGGCTGAAATGACCCGCGATCAGATGAACGACCTGATCGAGGACGCCCGCGAGATGTACAAGACCGCAAAAGAGGAAGACCAGCCGCACGGCCTGGTCGAGGACGCAGCCAAGCTGCTCGCCGACATGGAAGCCCTGGGCACCCATATGTCCCTCTGATCCAGCCGCGGATCGGACGATTTAGAAACCGGCTCCCATTGGGGGTCGGTTTTTTTTGTGGGGAAGGCTGTTCGGAGAGGTGTGACTGCAACGGAGAGCTGCACCGCGAAATGGCATTTCAGCCTGAACACCCTTTAACAGGCTGCTGAAGAAGTCGCCCTTGAAGGATGCTTTTCCTTCCGGCACGGTTTGAAGGTGGTTCTTTGCGGCTGCGGACGCCGGGTCCGGCTTGGTCCCTTCGTCAGGCGGCAAGGAGTTTCGG